>JAICTR010000033.1 GCA_025936275.1 Burkholderiales bacterium | reverse complement strand
GGCAAGCCGTTGACCGAATCGAAGGGCGAGATCCTCTACGGCGCGTCGTTCGTCGAGTGGTTCGCCGAGGAAGCCAAGCGCGTCTACGGCGACGTGATCCCGAGCCCGACCAACGACCGGCGGCTCGTCGTGATCAAGCAGCCGATCGGGGTCTGCGCGGCGATCACGCCGTGGAATTTCCCGAGCGCGATGATCACGCGCAAGGTGGCCCCCGGCCTCGCCGCCGGCTGCACGTTCGTGCTGAAGCCCGCCGAGCAGACGCCGTTCTCGGCGCTCGCGCTCGCCGAGCTCGCCGAGCGCGCCGGCATCCCGAAGGGCGTGCTCAACATCGTGACCGGCGACCCGGTCGCGATCGGCCAGGCGCTTTGCGCGAGCCCGATCGTGCGCAAGATCACCTTCACCGGCTCGACCGAAGTGGGGCGCATCCTGATGCGCCAGAGCGCGGACACGATCAAGAAGATGTCGCTCGAGCTGGGCGGCAACGCGCCCTTCATCGTGTTCGACGACGCGGACCTCGATGCCGCCGCCGAAGGCGCGCTCGCGTCGAAGTACCGCAACGCCGGCCAGACGTGCGTGTGCGCGAACCGCATCTACGTGCAGGACAAGGTGCACGACGCGTTCGCCGCGAAGCTCACCGAGAAGATCAAGGGCTTCAAGGTGGGCAAGGGCACCGATGCCGGCGTCACCATCGGCCCGCTCATCGACGAGCAGGGCATGAAGAAGGTCGAGGATCACGTGGCGGATGCGGTGGCGCAGGGCGCGAAGGTGGTGCTCGGCGGCCACCGCCATCCGCTCGGCGGCCGCTTCTTCGAGCCCACCCTCCTCACCGGCATGAAGACCAGCATGAAGGTCGCGCGCGAGGAAACCTTCGGTCCCGTGGCGCCGCTCTTCCGCTTCAAGGACGACGCCGAGGCGATCGCGCTCGCGAACGACAGCGAGTTCGGCCTGTGCGCCTACTTCTACTCGCGCGACGTGGGGCGCATCTTCCGCGCCGCCGAGGCGCTCGAGGCGGGGATCGTCGGGGTGAACGTGGGCATCATCTCCAACGAGGTGGCGCCGTTCGGCGGCGTGAAGCAGTCGGGCCTCGGGCGCGAGGGCTCGAAGTACGGCATCGAGGATTTCCTCGAGATCAAGTACGTCTGCCTGGGCGGCATGCAGTAGCGCCGCTCGCGCCGCCCGCTCGCTTTCCCACGCCGGACCCGTTCGCAAGGAGCCTCGCTTGAAATCGATCCTCGCCGCCGCCTTCGTGGCGCTCGCCCTCTTCGGTTGTGCCACGGAGCAGAAGGCGCCGCCGCCCAAGCCCGTGTGCAAGCCCGCGCCGGCCGAGCTCGAGACCCGCGACCTGCAGCCCGGCACCGGCGATACCGTGCGCTTCCGCAGCGCGATCCTGGTCGCCTACACCGGCTGGCTCTACGACGGCTGCGCGGCGGACCTCAAGGGCGCGAAGTTCGACAGCTCCGAGGGGCGTCCCACGCCGTTCGGCCTCATCGTCGGCGCGGGACGCGTGATCCGCGGCTGGGACGAGGGGCTCATCGGCATGAAGGAAGGCGGCAAGCGCCTGCTCGTGATCCCGGCCGCGAAGGCCTACGGCGCGCGCGGGGTGCCGGGGAAGATTCCGCCCAACACGCCGCTGGTCTTCGAGGTCGAGGTGGTGAAGATCATCCAGCAGCCGACGGCGCGATGAAGCTCACGAGCACCAGCTTCGCCGACGGCGGCGCGATTCCCGCCGAGTTCGCCTTCTGCGCGCCCGATCCGAAGGGCCACGCGACGCTCTCGAAGAACCGCAATCCGCACCTCGCCTGGAGCGACGTCCCGTCCGGCACGAAATCGTTCGCGATCCTGTGCCACGACCCGGACGTGCCGAGCCGCGGCGACGACGTGAACCAGGAAGGGCGCGTGGTCCCGGCGTCGCTCGCGCGCGTGGATTTCTTCCACTGGGTGCTGGTGGACCTGCCGGCCGATGCGCGCGTCGTCGAGACCGGCGAGTTCTCCTCGAGCGTCACGCCGCACGGCAAGCCCGGGCCGCGGGCGCCGCGCGGCGCGCGCCAGGGCGTGAACGACTACACCGGCTGGTTCGCCTCCGACGCCTCGATGTCCGGCGACTACTACGGCTACGACGGGCCCTGCCCGCCGTGGAACGACGAGCTGCCGCATCGCTACGTGTTCACCGTGTACGCGCTCGATGTCGCGACGCTCGCGGTGGAGGGCGCCTTCCGCGGCGCGGACGTGCGCGAAGCGGTGAAGGGCCACGTGCTCGCGCAGGCGGCGATCACCGGGCGCTATTCGCTCAATCCCGCGGTGAAAATGGGGTCAGGTTAGTTTTTGATCCTGTCCCCTTTTTCCACGATGCCATCGTGCACGGTTTCAGCAAAAGGGGACGGGATCAAAAATTAACCTGACCCCGTTTCCTCGTCGTCGCCCGAGCGCAGCCACTCCTCGTAGTCGCGGCGCGTCTTCTTCGTGGGGCGGCCCTTGAAGCGCGGCGCGGGGAGCGCCTTCATCTCGGCGGCGAGCATGGTGCGGCGTGCGCGGCTTTCGGCCGTCTCCTCGTAGAGCAGCGCCGCTTCGGAGGCGGGTCCGCGGCGCTCGGCGAGCGCTTTCACGATCACGTGGTGCTCGAAGGGCGGGCGGCGCACCACCACTTCGTCGCCGCGCTTCAGCGCCTTCGCCGCCTTGGCGCGCTCGCCGTTGAGCGACACGTGGCCCGCCTCGATCGCCTGCACGGCGAGGCTGCGCGTCTTGAAGAAGCGCGCGGCCCACAGCCACTTGTCGATGCGCATCGGTCGCCGCTCACCGCAGCTTCACCGAGTGCATCATCATCGGCGGCGCGGTGCCGGTGTCGAACTCGGCGCCCGCGGCGATGCCGGCCTGCGCGATGTCCGCCGCGCCCTTCACCTTGTCGTAGACCGTGAACATCGCGCCGAGCGCGAAGTCGCGTCCCGAGCCGATCGCCCAGAAGCGGTCGAACTCGAACACCTCGCGCATCGAGTAGACGCCGTAGATGCCGCAGGGATTGGCGACCATCACGGTCATCTGGCTCGACTCGTAGGGATCGTCCTCCTCCTCCTTGGGATTGAGGAACGCCTCGTCCTTGAGCACCGGATGCAGGCGGCGGAAGGATTCGTAGATCGCCGCCTTGCCGTGGAAGTCGAGGTTGGGCGTGCGCTCGAGCACGTTCTCGAGCACCAGCTGGTGCGCGGCGCTCCCCGCCACGCCGATGAACGAATCGCCGTAGGCGGCGATCTTCTCGGGATGGCGATCGTAGGAGGGCGCGAGGCGCGTGGTGCCGAAGGTCGTGAGCGAATCGGCGGCGATCACGGCGCTGTCGCCCTTGCGCACGACGACGATGGTGGTCATGGATGAATCGGGGGCGCGGGGAAACCGCATTCTACCGGGCGGCGCCGCGTGAGGCAGAATCACGCCATGAACGTCGCGGCCTGGCTCGATCGCATCGCCCGCGCGGAGCCCGCCCGGATCGCGGTGCTGCGCGGCGCCTCGCCCTGGGCGACCTACGGCGAGCTCGCGCGGCGCGCCGCCTGCCTCGCCGCGGGCCTGCGCGATCGCCTGGGCTTCGCGCCCGGCGAGCGCGTCGCGATCGCGATGAAGAACGCGCCCGAATACCTCGAGGCGCTCTATGGCATCTGGTGGGCGGGGCTCGCCGCCGTGCCGGTGAACGCCAAGCTGCACGCCAGGGAAATCGCCTACATCGTCGAGGATGCGGGCGCGCGCCTCACGATCGAGGCGCCGGAGCAGGTGCGCGATCTCGCCGCGGCCGAGCCGATGCCGCTCTGGCAAGCCGATCCGGCCGCGCTCGCCTGGCTTTTCTACACCAGCGGCACCACCGGGCGGCCGAAGGGCGCGATGCTCTCGCACCGCAACCTCGCGCAGGTGACCTTCAGCTACTTCTCCGACGTCGACGACGTCTCGAGCGAGGGACGGCTGCTGCACGCGGCGCCGATGTCGCATGGCTCGGGGCTCTACACCTTCACGCATCTCGCGAAAGGCGCGGCGCAGGTGGTGCCCGAATCCGGCGGCTTCGACGCGGCCGAGGTTCTCTCGCTCCTCGAGGCGCACGAGCGTGTCTCGTTCTTCGCCGCGCCGACGATGGTGAAGCGCCTCGCCGAAGCGGCGCTCGCGCGCTCGGCGCCGGCGACCGGCTTGCAGACGCTCGTCTACGGCGGCGGGCCGATGTATCTGGCCGACCTCGAGCTCGCCACGCGCGCGCTCGGCCCGCGCCTCGCGCAGATCTACGGCCAGGGCGAGAGCCCGATGACCATCACCGCGTTGAACAAGCGCCACCACGCCGACCGCGGCCATCCGCGCCACCTCGCGCGCCTCGCTTCCGTGGGCGTGCCGCAGAGCACGGTGGAAGTGACGGTGCGGGGCGAAGAGGGCCGCGGCCTTCCGCCCGGCGCGGTCGGCGAGGTGTGCGTGCGCGGCGACGTGGTGATGTCGGGCTACTGGAAGAACCCCGCCGCCACGGCGTCGGCATTGCGCGACGGGTGGCTGTGGACCGGCGACCTCGCCGCGTTCGACGAGGATGGCTTCCTCACGTTGAAGGACCGCAGCAAGGACCTCATCGTGAGCGGCGGCTCGAACATCTATCCGCGCGAGGTGGAGGAGGTGCTGCTGCGCCACGAGGCGGTCGCCGAGTGCGCGGTGGTGGGACGGCCCGATCCGGAATGGGGCGAGGGCGTGGTGGCGTTCGTCGTCGCGCGCGGCGCGCAACCCGATCCCGCGGAGCTCGACCGCCTGTGCCTCGCCCACATCGCGCGCTTCAAGCGCCCGCGCGAGTACCGGTTCGTCGAGCGGCTGCCGAAGAACAACTACGGCAAGGTCGTGAAGGGCGAGCTGCGCGCGCTGCTGGGCGAAGGCTCTCCAACGGCGCTGTCCTGATCCCATGCTCTTCCCCGGCTTTCGCAGCACGCTCGTCGCGACTCCCGGCTGCGACATCCACGCGGTGATCGGTCCCGAACGCGACGCGCCCGCGCTCCTGCTGCTGCACGGCTACCCGCAGACGCATGCGATCTGGCATGCCGTGGCCCCGCGCCTCGCCGAGCGCTGGAACGTGGTCGCCTCCGACTTGCGCGGCTACGGCGATTCGGGAAAGCCCGCGACCAGCGCCGACCATGCGCCCTACTCGAAGCGCGCGATGGCCGCGGACCAGGTGGCGCTGATGCGCGCGCTGGGCCACGAGCGCTTCTTCCTGGTGGGCCACGACCGCGGCGCGCGCGTCGCGCATCGCCTTTGCGTCGATCATCCGCAGGCGGTGCTCAAGGTCGCGATGCTCGACATCGTGCCCACGCTCGCGATGTACGAGCAGACGGACGAGGCCTTCGCGCGCGCCTACTGGCACTGGTTCTTCCTCATCCGGCCCGCGCCGGTGCCCGAGACGATGATCGCGAACGGCATCGACCTGATCCTGCCGGCGAAGATGGGCACCGGAAGCGCGGGACTTTCGCCGTTCACGAAGGAGGCGTGGGCCGAGTACGTGCGCTGCTTCACGCCGGGCATGGTGCACGCGAGCTGCGAGGACTATCGCGCGGCGGCCTCGATCGACCTGGAGCACGACCGCGCGGATCGCGAGGCGGGCCGCCGCGTGCGCGCGCCGCTCCTCGCGCTGTGGGGCGAGAAGGGCGTGATCGAGCGCTGCTTCCGGCCCCTCGACGAATGGCGCCGCGTGGCCGATGATGTGCGCGGCCGCGCGCTTCCCGCCGGCCATTACCTTCCCGAAGAAGTGCCCGACCTCGTGGTCGAGGACCTGGAGAGATTTTTGTCATGAGCAAGGAAAAGAAAAGCCACCGCATCGCGGTGATCGCCGGCGACGGCATCGGCATGGAGGTGGTGCCCGAGGGGCAGCGCGTGCTGGAAGCCGCGGCGCGCAAGTTCGGCTTCGCGCTGGAGTGGGACGAGAAGCCGTGGAGCTGCGAGTACTACCGCAAGCACGGCCGCATGATGCCCGAGGATGGGCTCGCGCAGATCCGCGGCCACGACGCGATCTTCCTCGGCGCGGTGGGCTTTCCCGGCGTGCCGGACCACGTGTCGCTGTGGGGCCTGCTCATCCCGATCCGCCGCGAGTTCCAGCTCTACGTGAACCTGCGCCCGGTGCGCCTCATGCCCGGCGTGAAGAGCCCGCTCGCCGACAGGAAGCCCGGCGACATCGACTTCTGGGTGGTGCGCGAGAACAACGAGGGCGAGTACTCGAACGCGGGCGGGCGCATGTACGCCGGCACCGAGAACGAGTTCGCCACCCAGCTCTCGGTCTTCTCCCGGCGCGGCACCGACCGCATCATGCGCTTCGCGTTCGAGCTCGCGAAGCGGCGCGCGAAGAAGCACGTCACCTCCGCCACCAAGTCGAACGGCATCTCGATCACCATGCCGTACTGGGACGAGCGCTTCGCCGCCATCTCGAAGGAGTACCCCGGCATCAAGACCTCGCAGTACCACATCGACATCCTCACCGCGCACTTCGTGCAGCATCCCGATTGGTTCGACGTGGTGGTGGGCTCCAACCTCTTCGGCGACATCCTCTCCGACCTCGGGCCCGCGTGCACCGGCACCATCGGCATCGCCCCTTCGGCGAACCTCAATCCCGAGCGCGAGTTCCCGTCGTGCTTCGAGCCGGTGCATGGCAGCGCGCCGGACATCTACGGCAAGAAGATCGCGAATCCCATCGGCCAGATCTGGTCGGGCGCGATGATGCTCGAGCACCTCGGCCACAAGGATGCGGCCGACGCGATCGTGAAGGCGATCGAGGCGGTGCTCGGGAGCGGCCCGCGCACCCGCGACCTCGGCGGCACGGCGGGCACGGAAGAAGTCGGCAAGGCGATCGCGCAGGCGCTGTAGGGCCTCGCGCGGCGCCGGTTCGGCGGCAAGGCGGCAATCTCGACAATCGAAGAGGATTTCCAAAATGAAAAGACGTGAGTTCCTGGTGATCGGCGGCGCCGCGGCGGCCGCCTTTGCGCTCCCCGCGCGCGCGGCGTATCCCGACAAGCCCGTGCGCTACATCATCGCGTTCCCGCCCGGCGGCGAGTCGGACATCGGCGCGCGCCTGCAGCAGGGCGTCTTCGACAAGCTCTACCACCAGCAGCTGGTGATCGAGTCGAAGCCCGGCGCCGGTGGCGGCCTCGCCTGGTCGCAGCTCAACAACTACCCGGGCGACGGCTCGGTGATCATGGGCACGAACCTGCCGCACCTCGTGCTGCAGCCGCTCGAAGGCAACGTGCAGTACAAGACGGACGACATCGCCAACGTGCACTTCTACCACTACACGCCGGACGCGATCGTGGTGCGCAACGAGTCGCCGTTCCGCAGCTACCAGGATCTCCTCGCGGCGGCGAAGGCGAAGCCCGGCAAGCTCAACTTCGCGGGCTCCGGCACCAACACCGCGAACCACGCCTCGCACGAGCGCTTCAACCACGCGGCGAGGGTGAAGTCCACCTACGTGCCGTTCAAGGGGACCGGAGACCTCATCGCCTCGCTCCTCGGCGGGCACGTCGACGCGGCGATGTCGTACTCGACGCTCGCGCTCGCGCAGAAGGGCAAGTGCCGCGTGCTCGCGGTGGCGACCGGCAAGCGCCTGCCGCTCTTCCCGGAGACGCCCACCTTCCAGGAAGTCGGGCTCGACTGGGTGGATGGCGCCTATCGCGGCATCGCGGTGCCGCGCTCCACGCCGCAGGACCTGCGCCGGCGCATCTCGTCGATGTTCTCCGAGATCAACCGCGACGCCGATTTCCGCCGCCAGATGGAAGCCGGCGGCTTCGAGCTGGTGGACATCGGCTACGACAAGATGGACGCATTCATGGCCGAGCGGAAGAAGGCCTACACCGGCGTCGCGAAGCTGATGGGGCTCACCGCATAGGCGCGTGTTGCGGCGCATGATGGCGGCGCGAAGGGCGGCTCCGGCATAATCGCACCCTTCGCGCCGCGCCCCGGACCAGGAACGAGCACTCCCTCATGAAGATCGGATCTCCCAAGGACTTCTGGGGCGGCATCATCTTTGCCGTCATCGGACTGATGTTCGCGATCATCGCGCGCGGCTTCGCGATCGGCGGCAACGTGCTGCTCGCCGGCTACACGATGGGCACGCCCGCGCGCATGGGCCCGGGCTTCTTTCCATTCTGGCTCGGCGTGATCCTGCTGGTGCTGGGCGCGGTGATCTCCACCGCGGCATTGCGCTCGGCGCCGGGCGCCGAGGGCTCGCGGCTCGAGCGCTTCCATTGGAAGGAGCTCTTCTTCGTCCTGGGCTCCATCTGCCTCTTCGGCATCCTCCTGAAGCCCATCGGCATGCTGCTCGCGGGGATGCTGCTCATCGTCGGCGCGAGCTTCGGCAGCGTCACCTTCCACTTTCGCAAGTCGCTCCTGCTCGGCCTCTTCCTCGTCACCTTCTGCGCCCTGGTGTTCGTGATGGGGCTCAAGCTTCCGATCCCGCTGTGCCCCGACATCGACGCGCTGCAGTCGTTCGGGCTCTGCCGCGCCTAGGGGACATTCGATGGAACTGCTGCAACATCTCGGCACCGGGTTCGAGATCGCCTTCACCTGGCACAACATCCTGTACTGCCTGGTGGGGTGCCTGCTCGGCACGCTGATCGGCGTGCTGCCGGGCATCGGCCCCGTGGCGACGATCGCGATGCTGCTCCCCGCGACCTTCGTGCTGCATCCCGTCTCGGCGCTCATCATGCTCGCCGGCATCTACTACGGCGCGCAGTACGGCGGCTCGACCACCGCGATCCTCGTGAACCTGCCCGGAGAGGTGTCCTCGGTGGTCACGTGCCTGGACGGCTACCAGATGGCGCGACGCGGCATGGCGGGCAAGGCGCTCGGCATCTCCGCGCTCGGCTCGTTCTTCGCCGGCACCGTGGCGACGATCCTCATCGCCGGCTTCGCGCCGCCGCTCGCCGAGCTGGCGCTCAAGTTCGGGCCGTCGGACTATTTCTCGCTCATGGTGCTGGGCCTCATCGCGGCGGTGGTGCTCGCGCACGGCTCGCTCCTCAAGGCGATCGCGATGATCATCCTGGGGCTTCTCTGCGGCCTCATCGGCACCGACGTGAACTCCGGCGTCGCGCGCTACAGCTTCAACCTGCCCGAGCTCATCGACGGCATCAACATCGGCACGGTCGCGATGGGCGTGTTCGGCTTCTCCGAGATCATCCGCAACCTCGAGCAGGGCGAGGCGCGCGAGGTGTTCACCAAGAGCATCAAGGGGCTGCTGCCGAACTGGAGCGATATCAAGCAGTCGGCGCCCGCCGTGGTGCGCGGCACGATCCTCGGCTCCGCGCTGGGCATCCTGCCCGGCGGCGGGCCGATCCTCGGCGCGTTCTCCGCCTACACCCTGGAGAAGAAGCTCTCCAAGGATCCGTCGCGCTTCGGCAAAGGCGCGATCGAAGGCGTCGCCGCGCCCGAGTCGGCGAACAACGCCGCGGCGCAGACCTCGTTCATCCCGCTCCTCACGCTCGGCATCCCGTGCACGCCGACCATGGCGCTCATGATCGGCGCCATGATCATCCACGGCATCCAGCCGGGCCCGCAGATCATGACCTCGCGCCCCGACCTTTTCTGGGGAATGATCGCCAGCATGTGGATCGGCAACCTCCTGCTGGTGGTGCTGAACCTGCCGCTCATCGGCATCTGGGTGAAGCTGCTCACGGTGAAGTACGACTACCTCTTCCCCGCGATCCTCATCTTCTGCTGCGTGGGCGTGTACTCGATCAACAACGCGCCGTTCGACGTGCTGCTGGCGGCGCTCTTCGGCTTCATCGGCTACGTGTTCATCAAGTTCTCGATGGAGCCCGCGCCGCTGCTGCTGGGCTTCGTGCTCGGGCCCATGATGGAGGAGAACCTGCGCCGCGCGCTGCTCCTCTCGCGCGGCGACCCGAGCGTGTTCTTCACGCGCCCGATCAGCCTCACGCTCCTCATCATCGCGGCGCTGCTGCTGGTGATCGTGATGGCGCCTTCCATCGCGAAGAAGCGCGAGGAAGTGTTCGTCGAGGGCTGAGCGCTCAGGCGAGCGCGGGCTCCAGGCCGGCGAGGCTTTCGAGCACCGCGTCGGGCCGCACGCCCAGGCGCTCGACCGGCGCGCGAGCGCGGTTCACCCAGTAGGCGCGGAAGCCGAACGCCTTGGCGCCCGCCGCGTCCCAGCCGTTCGAGGAGACGAAGCCCACCATCGCGCGCGGCACGCCGAGCGCCTCCTCGGCGATGCGATAGACCGATGGCTCGGGCTTGAAGCGGCGCGCGGCGTGCACGCTGAGGATGCCGCCGCGGAAGCGGTCGCGAAGGCCGTTGTGGTCGACGACCGCCTCGAGCATCTCCGGATGCCCGTTGGAGAGGATCGCGAGCGGGCGCGAGCGCGCGAGGCGCTCGAGCGCCGCGGGCACCTCGGCAAAGGTCGCGAGCTTGCGGTACTCGTCGATCAGCGCGCGCTGCGCCGCCTCGCCGGCATCGAGCCCCAGCGATTCGAGCGACCATTCGAGCGCCGCGCGCGTCACGCGATCGAAGTCCTCGTAGGCGCCCATCAGCGTGCGCAGCCACGAGTACTCGAGCTGCTTCGTGCGCCAGGCGGCCGAGAGCGCGTCGCCCTTGCCCGGGAACAGCATTTGCGCGCGCCGCGCCACCGAATGCACGTCGAAAAGCGTGCCGTATGCATCGAACACGAGTGCCGCGACTTCGCCCGCCATGGCTGCCTCCGTTTTGGCCGATGCTAACATTCCATCTTTCCCCACGCCCCGAATGCCAATGTTCACCTGGGACTTTCCGTATCCCTCGCAACGCATGCCGGTGCTCGCGAAGAACGTGGTCGCGACCTCGCAGCCGCTCGCCGCGCAGGCCGGGCTCTCGATGCTCGCGCGCGGCGGCAACGCCGTCGATGCGGGGCTCGCCGCCGCGATCACGCTCACCGTCGTCGAGCCCACCGCCAACGGCATCGGCTCGGACGCGTTCGCGATCCTCTGGGATGGGCAGCGCCTGGTGGGCCTCAACGCATCGGGCCGCTCGCCCGCGGGCTGGACGCCGGAGCGCTTCGCCGATCGCGAGGCGATGCCGGTCACCGGCTGGGACTCGGTCACGGTGCCGGGCTGCGTCTCCGCGTGGATCGCGCTCTCGCGCCGCTACGGCAAGCTCCCCTTCGAGGCGCTCTTCGAGCCCGCGATCCGCTACGCGCGCGAGAGCTACATGGTGTCGCCGATCACGGCGTTGAGCTGGTCGCGCCAGGCGCCGGCCTTCAAGGGCTTCTCGGAATTCTGCTGGACGTTCCTTCCCAAGGACCGCGCGCCCTACCCCGGCGAGCGCTTCTACTGCCCGCAGCAGGCCGAGACGCTGGAGGACATCGCCGCGACCAAGGGCGAGAGCTTCTACCGCGGCGCGCTCGCCGAGCGCATCGCGCTCGCCAGCCGCGCCGACGGCGGCGCGATGACGCAGGAGGACCTCGCGCAGCACAAGTGCGACTGGGTCGATCCGATCTCGGTCGAGTATCGCGGCTACCGGCTGCACGAGATGCCGCCCAACGGGCAGGGCATCGCGGCGATGATCGCGCTCGGGATCCTGCGCCACCACGACCTCGCGGCGCTGCCGCCCGATTCCGCGGACAGCCTGCATCTGCAGATCGAGGCGATGAAGCTCGCCTTCGCCGACACATGGCGCAATGTCACCGATCCCGCGGCGATGCAGGTGACGCCCGCGCAGATGCTGGACGACGCCTACCTCGTCGAGCGCGCGAAGTCGATCGACATGAAGCGCGCCTCGCAGCCGAAGGCCGGCATCCCGAAGGGCGGCGGCACCGTGTACCTCGCCACCGCCGACGAGCGCGGCATGATGCTCTCGTTCATCCAGTCGAACTACATGGGCTTCGGCTCGGGGGTCGTGGTGCCGGGCACCGGCATCAGCCTGCAGAACCGCGGCCACGGCTTCACGCTGAAGCGCGGACACCCGAACGACGTCGCGCCTTCCAAGCGGCCGTTCCAGACCATCATTCCGGGATTCCTCACGCGCGACGGCGAGCCGGTGATGAGCTTCGGCGTGATGGGCGGCAACATGCAGCCGCAAGGTCACCTGCAGATGGTCGTGCGCCTGGTGGACTACAACCAGAATCCGCAGTCGTGCGCCGACGCGCCGCGCTGGATCGTGAACACCGACTACACGCTGAGCCTCGAGGATGCGATCGCCCCCGCGGTGAAGGAGGAGCTCGCGCGGCGCGGCCATCGCATCGTGCCGTGCCCGCGGCCGGAGTTCGCCTACGGCGGCGCGCAGCTCATCCACCGCCTCGACGACGGCTACTGCGGGGCGACCGATCCGCGCAAGGACGGTTGCGCTATCGGCTTTTAACGCTGCGCTCCCTGTTCAAGACTGAAACACAGAGGGCACAGAGGAAAAGAGAGAACACAGAGAAGAGCTTGAGAGGTTAAAGCTGGAACACGGAGAGCACGGAGGACACGGAGGTAGAGCGAGGCAAGACGTGAAATGAGCTCGGTGGATCAGCAAGCACGGTGAACGTCAGTGCCGTTTGCCTCGTATCTCCTGGCCTATGCCTTT
>JAICTR010000253.1 GCA_025936275.1 Burkholderiales bacterium | reverse complement strand
CCGTGCCCCAGAGGAGGCCGAACACCGCGCCGCCCGCGAGCGTGAGGATCGCCGCCCCCGGCAGCGAGAGGCCGGTCACCGCGACGTAGATCGCGAAGTAGGTGGCGGCGGCCGCCAACGGGTGCGCCGCGACGTAGGCCTCGATCGCCGCGCGCCGCGACTGGAAGTAATCGAGGGAGACGAAGCGGTCGAGGCGAAAGATGAAGAAGGCGGCGATGCCGGCGGCGACGAGCGCGAAGACCGCGACCCGCCCGCGGCTCATGGGCGCGGCACCGCCGCGGCGAGCGCGTGGCGCGGTCCCTCGACGAGGCGCCGGTGGTACGAGTCGTGCGCGGCGGAGCCTTCGCGCCAGCTCGCGGCGAAGCGCGCGAGCCAGCGCGCGTGGTCGTACTCGATGCGGATCGCTTCCACCTCGACCCCCGCGATTCTGGTGCCGTAGGCGCGCGCGGCTCCTTCGTAAGGCCGCGTCGAGATGCGCGTGAGGAGCCCGTGGCGCGTGCCGGCGAAGTTCGGCATGCCCGCCGCGCCGTTGTTCGCCACCGCACGATCGTCCCCGTCCACCGCGAAGCGCCGCAGCGCCGGCAGGCACGTGTGCGTGCTCGCGAAGACATCCACGCGTGCGTCGCGGAACGCCGCCTCGATCCAGCGGCGATGCGCGAGATCGTCCAGCCGGTCGTGCGCGAAGCCCCAGCCGGCGAGCGAGGCCGCGTCGCCATGCACGATGCCCACGCGCGCATCGCCGACGCGTGCGACGAGGTGCATCGGGAGCGTCGCGAGGCGCTCGCGGATCGCGGGCTCCGCGCGCGCGGTCTCCCGCAGCATCTCGAGGATCCGGTTGGAGCGCGTCACCTCCGCGTCGCTGACATCCATCGGATAGGCGCAGCCGCAGCCGGCGCCGCTTTCCTCGGCGGCGAGCTCGGTCTCCACGTTGCCGCGCAGCGCCGCGTGCCGCGCGACGGCGGCATCAAGAGCACCGAAGTCCTCGCCGCCGACATCGAACCAATGGAAGTCGCCGTTGAAGACCAGCGTCGCGCCGCCCGGCTCGCGTTCGGCGAGCGCGAGCACCGCCTCCAGCGCCTCGCGGTTGCCGTACAGGCCGCCCACCACATAGAGCGTCTCGGCCACGATCTCGGGCGCGCGATCGAAGGCGCGCGGCGCGTAACGATACGAAACCGGGCAGCTGCGTCCGGGCCGCGACTCGGGCGGGAGCGCCGCGACCGAGCGCCCGAGCGCGCCCGCGACCTTCACGCGAGCGCCCCGCCGCAGCTCGAGCCCTGCCCGGCGGTGCAGCCGTAGCAGTGGTCGCGCACGACGATCGAATTGCCCTCGAGGTCGCGGCCGATCGCCTGCGAGACGTGCAGCCGCGGGCGTCCCGCGACATGCAGCGGCAGCCCGAGCATCTGGTTGAAGTCGCAGTCGTAGAGCCAGCCCTGCCAGTCGATCGAGACCAGCGAGCGGCACATCACGCCTTCGAGGTTCTCGTCGCGATGCGCGTTGCGCAGGAGCTCCATGTACGGCGCGAACTGCCCCTTGGTGACCAGCGTCGAGCCGAAGCGCTGGATCGGCATGTTGGCGAGCGTGAGCAGGCGGTTGAAGACGATGCCGCGCTCGCCGAGGATGCGCTTGTAGTCGCTCTCGAGCGTCGCCTGCGGCGGCGGGAGCGTCGGCCCCTGCGGGTTGTAGACGAGGTCCAGCGTGAGCCCGCTTCCCTCGCGCCCGTAGCCCACCGCGTTCAGCTCGCGGATCGCGGCGAGGCTCGCCTCGTACACGCCCGCGCCGCGCTGGCGATCGACGAGCTCCCGCGTGTAGCAGGGAAGCGAGGCGACGATCGAGACACGATGCAGCGCGAGGAATTGCGCGAGGTCTTGCTGCCCGGGCTCGGCGAGGATGGTGAGGTTGCAGCGATCGATCACCTGCACGCCGAGCGCGCGCGCACCGCGCACCAGCGGGCGGAACTGCGCGTGCAGCTCCGGCGCGCCGCCGGTGATGTCGAGCGTCGTGGCGCCGCTCGCCGCGAGGTACTCGAGCACCTGGCGCGCGGTCTCGGGGCCCATGGTCTCGGTGCGCGTGGGCCCCGCGTTCACGTGGCAGTGCAGGCACGACTGGTTGCAGCGATAGCCCAGGTTCACCTGCAGCGTCGCGAGGCGCGAACGGGCGAGGGGCGGGAAATCGGTGTCGGCGAGCAGGGGGAGCGTGGCGTGCATGCGCGGTCTTTTCCTCTCGATCGGCTGCGTGCGGCTCGCGCCGGCCAAACGATCGTTCATCTTACCAAACGGTCCCGCGAGCGATCCTATTCCCCAGCGCCTCGAGCGAGGGTGATGCGGATGCGGTTGCGGCCGAAGAGGTAGGCGTATTCGGCGCTCGCGGTGAGGCCCTGCGCGAGGAGCACGCCGAGCCCGCCCTCGCGCCGCGCGCCGGCAAGCGCCTGCAGCATGTCGCGCGTGCCCGGGGCGAACGGATTGAAGGGCGGCGCATGGTCCTCGTAGGTGAGCTCGATCCGCCCCTCGCGCGACTCGAGGCCGATCCACACCGGCGCATCGCTGCCGCCCCCGTGGCCGTGCTTCACCGTGTTCAGGAACAGCTCCTCGATCACCAGGTTCGCCTTGAGGCAGGGGTCGCGCGGCAGCGCCGCCGAGGCGCAGAATGCGTCGATGAAGGCCCGCGCCTCCCTCCACGCCTCGCGGCGCGACGGAAACATCGCCATGCGGCTTGTGACGGCGTTCACAGAAGCGTTCTCCCGTTTTGGCATCATTAGGGCTGCGAAAGGCCGTTTTGGCAAGGGAGATCGCGATGCGCAATGCCTGGATGATCGCGTTGTTGGTGGCCGCCTCGATGCCGTGCTATTCGGCGGACGTCGGGCTGGTGAAGGTGTCCCATGGCACGGTCGCGATCGAGCGGGCCGGCGCGCGCATTCCCGCGGCGGTGGGGACCGCCGTGCGGCCCTCGGACGTGATCGTCACCGGCGCCGACGGCGCGGCGGGGATCACCTTCAGCGACAACAGCCTCGTGTCGGTCGGACCCTCGAGCGTGTTCGCGATCGATCGCTATGCGTTCGATACGACGACCTACGCGGGCGAATTCCAGGGCACGCTCTCCCGGGGACGCCTCGCGGCCGTCTCCGGCAAGATGGTGAAGCAGTCGCCCGAATCGATGAAGATCCGCACGCCCTCGGCCATCATGGGCGTGCGCGGCACCGAGTTCGTCGTGCAGGTGGACGAGCCCGCCTCGCAGCGCCCGTAGGAAGCTTCTTGGGAAGGATCGCTGCGGCCCTCCTCGCGGCGGCCCTCGCGGCCGGCTGCGCTTCGCAGCCGGTGACCCCGGCGCTCTTCGCGGTGCTGCCGGCGCCCGACGGCCATATCGGCACCATCGCGGTGGAGCGCGACGGCGAGCGGCACCTGATCCACGCGGCGTACGGCGCGCAGCGCCTGCGCGCCGATGGCGAGCTCGAGGCGGCGCAGTTGAGCGAATCGCAAGTGCGCGAGCAATTCGGCACGACGCTCGCGGCGCTGCCCGCGCCTCCCGCCACGTTCGTCCTGTATTTCCTCACCGATAGCGACGAGCTCACGGCCGCCTCGAAGGGCGAGCTCGACCACGTGCTCGAGGAAATCCGCCGCCGGCCGCTGCCCGACATCGTGGTGATCGGCCACACCGACAGCATCGGCAGTCGCCGCTACAACGACGAGCTCTCGCTCGCGCGCGCCGAGCGCATGCGCGAGCTGCTGGTCGCGCGCGGCATCCCCGCCGGGCGCGTCCAGGCGCGCGGGCGCGGCGAGCGCGAGCCGCTGGTCGCGACGCCCGACGAGGTCCACGAGCCGCGCAACCGGCGGGTCGAGATCAACGTGCGCTGAAGGCGCGCGCCTCAGCCGCCTTCCCAGCGAATCGCGAGCAGCGTGATGTCGTCGGCGGCTTCCGCCCCGCCCGCGAAGCGCGCGAGGTCGTCGCGCACGCGTCCCACCACTTGCTCGGGCGCGGCCTCGTCCCCGAGCCAGGTGAGGGACGCGCGCAGGCGCTCGGCGGTGAAGAACTCGCGGTTCGCGTTCATCGCCTCGGTGACGCCGTCGCTCACCACGAGCATCCATTCGCCGGCGCTCAACGTGCGCATCGCCGTCGGATACGCGTAGCCCTCGATCACCCCGAGCGGCGGCCCGCCGGAAGCGCCGAAGCGCTCCGGCACGCCGCGCGGCACGCGGGCGAAAGGCGCCTCGTGGCCGGCATTGGCGTGCTCGAGCTCGCCGGTGAGGAGGTCGAGCACCGCCGCGAACACGGTGACGAAGAGATGCTCGGGGTTCTCCCGCGCGATCGCCGCCTGCGTGCGCGCGAGCACCTCGCCCACCGGCCCGCCGCGCAGCGCCTCGGACTTGAGCTGCGATTTCACCGCCGCCATGAAGAGCGCCGCGGGAAGGCCCTTGCCCGAGACGTCGGCCACCGCGAGGAAGATGCGTCCCGCGTCGAGGAGGAAGCAGTCGTAGAAATCGCCGCCCACGGTGCGCGCGGGCTCGAGGAAGGCGGCGACGCGCACGCGCGGATCGCGCCCGAGCACCTCGCGCGGATCGGGCAGCAGGCCCATCTGGATGCGCGGCGCGGCATCGAT
>JAICTR010000298.1 GCA_025936275.1 Burkholderiales bacterium | reverse complement strand
GGGGCGGTTGCGCCGCAAGAGGTCCACGAGCAGGGTCGCGATGAGCGGCCCGTGCACCACGAGTCCCGGATATCCCTCGACCCGTGTGACGTACGGATGGTCGTAGTGGATGCGATGGCCGTTGAAGGTCACTGCCGAATAGCGGAAGAGCATCACCGGATCGGGATGGATCTCGCGATGCCAGGTTTCGCCGCTCGGCGCGGGCACCGGCTCGGCGTTTGCGCCGCCTTCGCCGCGATACACGATGTCGTGCTCGTCGCTGAGCGCCATGCCCTGCGCATTCGAGATCTCGTGGCGCACCGTGACGAAGACCAGCGTGCCGCTGCGGCCTTCCTTCACCTTCACGTCCTTGATCGTGGAGGTGCGCGTCGCCTCCTCGCCCACGCGGAGCGGATGCAGGAACTCGATGCGGCTTCCCGCCCACATGCGGCGCGGCAACGGCACCGGCGGAAGGAACCCGCCGCGCTTCGCGTGGCCGTCGGGACCGAGATCCGATTGCCGGTCCGTCGGCAGGAAATAAAGCCAGTGCGCGAGCGGGGCGATCGCATCGCCCGGCTTCGGATCGGGATCGTCGCGATCGAGCAGCGCCGAGAGCTCGCGCAACGGCGCCGCGGCGATCACGTCGCGCCGCGACTCGCCGCGGCCGATCCAGCGCGCGAGGTCCTGCAGCTTCGCGTCCTCTCTCACGGCGCCGGCTCCCAGGTACCGCCCAAGGCGCGGATCAAGGCGACGCTCGCCGCGAGGCGCCGCTCGAGGATCGAGACCGTCGAGCGCTCCTCGGAGAGCTGGCTCGCCTGCACCACGGTGACGTTGAGGAAGCTCACGGTTCCCGCCTTGTACTGGTTCAACGTGAGGGCGACGCTCTCGCGCGCGGCGCGCGCCGCCTGCTGTTGCACGCCCGATTCTTCCGCGAGGTAGCGCAGCGTGGCGAGGTCGTCCTCGACTTCCTGGAACGCCTGGAGCGACGTCTGCCGGTAGTTCGCGACGGTTTCATCGTAAGCGGCGCGCGCCGATTCGACGTCGGCCGAGCGCGCGCCGAAATCGAGGATCGTCGCCGCCGCCGCGAGGCCCAGCGACCAGATGCGGTTCGGCGCCGAGATGAGGTTGGCGAGCGCATTCCCGGCGAAGCCGCCGTTCGCGCTGAGGCTGAGCGACGGAAAGTACGCCGCCTCGGCGACCCCGATACGTGCGTTGGCCGCGGCCATGCGCCGTTCCGCCGCCGCGACATCGGGACGCCGCTCGAGGAGCGTCGAGGGCATCCCCGGCGGGATGTCGGGAAGATGGGTCTGGATGTTCGCCGGGGCGATCGAGAACGACGCCGGCGGCTGGCCGACGAGCACCGCGATCGCATGCTCGAGCTGCGCGCGCGCGGCCTTGAGGTCGATCGCCTGCGCCTGGGTGCTGCGCAACTGCGCTTCCGACTGTACCACGTCCGACTTCGCCGCGACGCCCGCGCGATAGCGGTTCTGCGTGAGGCTATAAGAAGTCTCGAAGGCCTTCACCGTGTCCTGGAAGAGCACGATCTGCGCGTCCGTCGCGCGAAGCTGGAAGTAGTCGGTGGCGAGCTCGGCCTGCAGCGAGAGGCGCGCGGCTTCGACGTCGGCCTGGCTCGCCTCGGCCGCGGCGCGATTCGATTCGACCAGCCGCCGCACCCGGCCCCACAGGTCCGGCTCCCAGCTCGCGTTCAGCGAGATGTTGTAGCGTCGGCCCGAGTCCCCATTGCCGTTGGTGCGGCTGCGCGTGGCGCCGGCGTTCGCGCCGACGGTCGGGAAGAGCTGCGCGCGCGCCGATTGCACGGCGGCCGTCGCCTGGCGATAGCGCGCCTCCGCGGCCTTGAGGCTCTGGTTGGAAACGCTCACCTGCGCCACGAGGCCGTCGAGCACCGGGTCCTGGAACACCTTCCACCACTTGCCCTTCGGCGCCGTATCGGCGGGATTCGCCTTCACCCAGTCGCCGGCTTCCTTGTACGCGGTGGGCGTTTCCACCGGCGGCTTCTCGTAATTCGGCCCGACGGCGCACGCGGTGAGTGCCAGTAGCAGGCAAAAAGCGGGGAAACGCAGATGAACGCAGAAAGGCCGCAGATGAACGCGGTGAATCGAACGACGGTTGATTCGCAAATTCGAAAATCGAATCGGATAGGCACGCTCCATCTCTCCATGGGTTGCTGCGTTCATCTGCGGCCTTTCTGCGTTCATCGGCGTCCCATGCCTTTTATGTGCACTTGTCACTCGCCTCCTTCCACCACGAGGTCGGGATGGCGGCGGCGGAAGCCGCGCCGTGCCCAGAGCCGGAAGCGATCGAGGTAGAGATAGATCACCGGGGTCGTGTAGAGCGTGAGCACCTGGCTCACGAGGAGCCCGCCCACGATCGAGATGCCGAGCGGACGGCGCAGCTCCGCGCCGTCGCCCATGCCGAGCGCGAGCGGCACGGCGCCGAGCATCGCCGCCATGGTGGTCATCATGATCGGCCGGAAGCGCAGCAGGCACGCCTCGTAGATCGCATCCTTCGGCTCGCGGCCGCCGCGGCGCTCGGCGTCGAGCGCGAAGTCGATCATCAGGATCGCGTTCTTCTTCACGATGCCGATGAGGAGGATCACGCCGATCAACGCGATGATCGTGAACTCGGTGTGGAAGAGGAGGAGCGCCAGGAGCGCGCCCACGCCCGCCGAGGGCAGCGTCGAGAGGATGGTGATCGGGTGCACCAGGCTCTCGTAGAGGACGCCCAGCACGATGTATACGGTGAGGAGCGCGGCGAGCACCAGCCAGGGCTCGCTCGAGAGCCCCTGCTGGAAGAGCTTCGCGGTGCCCTCGAACGAGGCGTAGATAGTGGACGGCACGCCGATGCGCGCCATGGTGTCGCGGATGACGTCGGAGGCCTCGGACATCGAGACGCCCGGCGCGAGGTTGAACGAGATCGTGGTCGCGGCGAACTGTCCCTGGTGATGCACGGCGAGCGGTGCCAGCGTCGGCTCGTAGTGCGAGAAGGCGGAAAAAGGCACGCGATCGCCCGAGGGCGAGAGCACGTAGAGCGACTTCAGCGTCTCGGGGCTCTGCCAGTACTCGGGCGCGGCCTCCATCACCACGCGGTACTGGTTGCGGTCCTGGTAGATGGTCGACACCTGCGACTGCCCGAAGGCGAGGTTCAGCGCCGTGTCGATCATGCGCGGCGTGATGCCCATGCGCGCCGCGGTGGGACGGTCGATTACGAGCGTCATCTGCAGGCCCTTGTCCTGCTGGTCGGAGTTGACGTCGGTGAGCTCGGGCAGGTCGCGCAGCGCCGCCTCGAGCTTCGGCCCCCACTCGCGCAGCTGGTTCAAGTCGTCGCCGCGCAGCGTGAACTGCGTGTTGGCGTCCGATTGCCGTCCGCCCGAGCGCAGGTCCTGGATGGGATTCAGGAACAGGTTCGCGCCGGGCTCCTTCGCGAGCGCGTTCCTCATGCGGGTGGTCACGACGTCGATCGAATCGCGCTCCTTCAGCGGCTTCAGCGAGATGAACATCTGCCCGCTGTTGCTGCGCCCGTAGCCGCCGCTGCCGGTGAACGCGGTCACCTGGTCCACGGCCGGATCGTGCATCACGATGGCGACGAAATCGTCGAGCTTCTTCCTCATCGCCTGGAAGGAGATCTGCTGGTCGGCGCGGATCGAGCCGATGATGCGGCCGGTGTCCTGCTGCGGGAAGAAGCCCTTGGGGACGATCACGTAGAGCCAGAAGTTGAGGCCCACGGTGATGAAGAAGATGAGGAGCGTGGGCAGCGGATAGCGCAGCACGAAGGCGAGGCTCCGCGCGTAGCCGCGGTGCAGCCGGTCGAAGGCCGCCTCGCTCCAGCGCGCGAGGCGCCCGGGCTCGCGTTCGTGCGCTCGCTTGAGGAGCCGCGCGCACATCATCGGCGTGGTGGTGAGCGAGAGCACCAGCGAGATGCCCACCGCGACGGAGAGCGTCACCGCGAACTCGCGGAAGATGCGCCCGATGATCCCGCCCATGAAGAGGATCGGGAT
>JAICTR010000087.1 GCA_025936275.1 Burkholderiales bacterium | reverse complement strand
GGCGGGCCCAAATCGGCCACTTTAAAAAAAACAAACCTGACCCCAATATCACCGGGATGCGGCGCCGGCCGAATTGGCGGCGCAGGTCGAAGGCGCCGAAGCGGCCGGCGACCTGCGCGCCGCAATCCGGGCAAGCCCCGCTTTCGCTCAGCCGATAGCCCTCGATCCGGTGCCAGTCGCGAACGATGAGCGAGGCGCGGCAGTCCGGGCAGCGGGTGGTGCCACCCTCGCGATCGTGCACGTTGCCGGTGTAGACGTAGCGCAGCCCCTCCTGCATCGCGATCCGCCGCGCGCGCGCCACCGTCGCCGCGGGCGTGGCCGCGACGTCGGTCATCTTGAAGTCCGGGTGAAACGCGGTGAAGTGCAGCGGCACGTCGATGCCGAGCTCGCGGCGGATCCAGCGGCTCTCCTCGCGGATCTCGGCATCGGAATCGTTGCGGCCCGGGATCAGCAGCGTCGTGATCTCGAGCCAGCAATCGGTCGCGTGGCGGATGTAGGCGAGCGTATCGAGCACCGGGGCGAGGCGCGCGCCGGTGAGCTTCACGTAGAACGCATCGGTGAAGCCCTTCAGGTCCACGTTCGCCGCGTCCATCTTCGCGTAGAACTCGCGGCGCGGCTCGGGCGAGATGTAGCCGGCGGTGACCGCGATGGTCTTCACCCCCGCGGCGTGGCAGGCGTCGGCGGCATCCATGGCGTATTCGGCGAAGATCACGGGATCGTTGTACGTGAAGGCGACGCTCGCCGAGCCCGATTGCACCGCGGCCCGCGCGATCGCCTCGGGCGAGGCGCGATCCATGAGGCGGTCCATGTCGCGCGACTTGGAGATGTCCCAGTTCTGGCAGAACTTGCAGGCGAGGTTGCAACCCGCGGTGCCGAACGAGAGCACCGCGCTTCCCGGATGGAAATGGTTGAGCGGCTTCTTCTCCACCGGATCGACGCAGAATCCCGAGGAGCGCCCGTAGGTGGTGAGGACCATCGCGTCGGCCACGCGCGCGCGCACGAAGCAGGCGCCGCGTTGGCCTTCATGCAGGCGGCATTCGCGCGGGCAGAGGTCGCATTGGACGCGCCCGTCGCCCAGCCGGTGCCACCAGCGCCCGGGATGCACCGGCTCCTCGATCGCGTCGTGCAGGCGCTCGCTCACCGGTATTTCTCCACGGTGTAGCGCGAAAGCCGGATCGCCGGGTGCCAGAAGCGCGCCGGCAGCCGCGCCTTGCGGCGCAGCTCCGCGAGGAAATCGATCGGCTCGGGGAGGCTCTCCCACACCTGCGGCAGGAAGGTCGCGCGCGCCTCGCCGTACTCGAGGAGCACCCCGTCGATCCCCGGGCGCAGCGCGCCAGCCGCCTCGCGCTCGCTCGCCGCGGCGAGCGGCACGCGCGCGCTGAGCACGCTCACCTCGATCTCCAGGCGTTCGCGCACCGGCGCGGTGAGCGGCGGGAAGCGCGTGTCGCGGTAGGCGGCGGCATGCGCGTTGTGCGTGACGTCGTCGCCGAGCGCGCGGTGCGGGTCGACGGTGCCGATGCAGCCGCGCAGCTCGCCCGCGTCGCGCAGCGTGACGAAGGTCGCCCCCATCGCGAGGAGCCACGATTCCGCCCAGGCGCGCGCCGCCGCCGCGGGCGGCTCGCCGGCGAGGATCGCCTCGCGCGCGATGCCGAGCAGCAGGCGACCGCGTCGCGTGCTTTCATCCATGGCGGCGATGGAACGCGAATGCGCCGTATCCGACGACGCGGTCGCGGCTTCCCGCGGTGTCGCCGGAGTTGCGCAGGTCGAGGAGCTCGGCCTCGAGGCCCAGGCGGCGCGCGAGGACCAGCAGCCCGTTGATCGGCGCCGCGCCGCACGCCTCCTCCGGCTCGAGGCGCGCATCGAGCGCGACGATGGCGCTCGCGGTCCGGCGGTCGCGTTCGCGCGCTTCGTCGTAGGGCAGGTAGTGCGAGAGGTCGGAGCTCACCACGACGAGCGTCTCCGCGCCGCCCCACAGCGCCTCGAGGAGCGCGGCCATCTCCTCGGGTGCCGCATCGCCCACCACCAGCGGTGCGAGGCGGAATGTGCCGAGCGCCGCCTGCAGGAACGGCAGGTGCACCTCGAGCGAGTGCTCGAGCGCATGGGCGCGCTCGCTCACCTCGACGAAGGGAAAGCGGCGCACCGCCTCGAGCGCCTCGCGATCGAGCGCCACCGCGCCGAGCGGCGTCGTGAATGCGCTCGCCGCGGGGATCGCGACGCCGCGCACGTGCACGCGATGCGCGGGACCGGCGAGCACCACGCGCGCGATCTTGCCGGCGAGCGGCGCCACCCGCGCGTACCCCGAGGCCGCGACGGCGCCGGAGTACAAGTACCCCGCGTGCGGCGCGATGATCGCCTTAGGCGGCGTGGCTGCGGGCGCTCGGCCGGCGGCGAGATAGGCGGTCACTTCCGCGGCGAGCGCGGACGGGTCCCCGGGATAGAAGCTGCCGGCGACGGCGGGCGGCCGGGTCGTGGACATGCGGGCTTCGTGCTGGAAGCGGAGGTCGATCCAGCCTAGCACTTCCGCGGCGCACCGCGGCGCGGCGATCAGCGCAGGTTCAATGCCGCGGCGAGGAGGAACACCACCAGCCACAAGGCGAGCGCGCGCCACAGCAGTCCCTCCAGGCTCGCCAGGGCGTCCTCGCGCGCGCCCTCGCCCACGCCGAGCGTCGGACGCGCGACGACGCCGCCCGCGACGTGGATCGGGTCGCCCAGCCGCACGCCGAGCGCGCCGGCCCCGCTCGCGAGCACGATCGCCTCCTCGGCGCGCCGCCAGCTCGATGCCTGGGAGCGCCAGCAGTAGAGCGCAGCCTCGAAGTCGCCGACCACCGCGAACGCGAAGGCCGTGAGCCGCTGCGGGATCCAGTCGATCACGTGGAAGGCACGCGCCGCGAACCAGCCGAAGTCGCCCGCCTCGGCGTCGACGCGATGCGACCATCCCTGCGCGGCCCGCAACGCGAGCGGATAGAGCACGAGGCCGATCGGTCCCGGCAGCGCGAGGTACCAGAAGAGGGGCGCGAGCGCGCCCTGGTGCGCCTCGCGGATCGCCTGCTGGGCGGCGAGGCGCGCCACGGTGCCGGCGTCGTCCGCATCGATCGCGCGGCCCTGCCATTGCGCGAGCCGGCTCGCGGCGCCCGCCGTGTCGCCCTCGCGGAGGCGCTTCTCGATCGCGCCCAGCTCGCCCACCGCATGCAGGAAGCGCAGCGTCGCGTAGAGCACGACGATGTCGAGGATCCACAGCACGAAGGGATGGATCGCGGCCGCGGCCCAGGTGACGAGGGATGCCGGCACGAGCACCGCCGCCATGACCAGGAGCCACGCGGCGATGCCGGAGTTGCGGTCGCCCGCGTCCAGGCGCTTCGCCGCGGACAGGCACATGCGTCCATAGAACGCGAGCAGCGGCTGGCGCGGCTGCGGCGGCCACGCATGCTGCGCGAGGAGGCTTACGAGGAGGGCGAGGAGACTCAAAGCGGCGCTTCCGAATCGAGCGCCGATTATAAGTCGTGGGGCGCCGCCGCCATCCGGCGCGCGCGCTTGCCGCGTACGCCGGCGAAGTGCGCCTCGATGCGCGCGAGGTCGCCCTCGAGGTCTTCCGACGCACGCACGAGGGGACCGATGCGCACCGTGCGCGCCCCGTAATCGAGCGCGGCGAGCACCACCGGCACGTTCGCGCCGCGCGCGATGCGCAGGAACCCGGAGCGGAAGCGGCCGTCGCCCTTGCGCGTGCCCTGCGGCGCGAGCGCGAGCACGCGCCGCTCGCTCGCCCCGAAGGCGCGCACGCATTCGTCCACGACGCCCTGCGGATTGGAGCGGTCCACGGCGATGCCGCCCATCCCGCGGAAGAGCGCGCCGAACGGCCCGCGGAAGAGCGTGTGCTTGCCGAGGAATGAGAGCCGCAGGTCGAGCGCGAACATGGCCGCCATGCCCACCACGAAATCCCAGTTCGAGGTGTGCGGCGCGATCGCGATCACGAGCTTCGGGAGGTTCGGGATCTCGCCCTCGATGCGCCAGCCGAGGGCGCGCAGCAGCGTCCTCCCGAGCGCCGTGAGCGCCGCATTGCCGCGGCGCGGCAGCGCCGTCCCCAGCGGGGGAACGTTCGTCAAGCGAAGAGGGAGGCGATCGCCTTCAGGTCCACGTTGCCCCCGGAAAGGATGATGCCGACGCGCGCATCGCGCACCTGCACGCGGCCCGAGAGGACGCCCGCGGCGGCGAGCGCGCCGGTGGGCTCCACGACGAGCTTCATGCGTTCCCACAGGAAACGCATCGCCGCCACGATCTCCTCGTCGCTCACCGTGATGATGTCGTGCACGTGGCGCAGCACCAGCGGGAAGGTGATCGCGCCCAGGGACTGCGTGCGCGCGCCATCGGCGATGGTGACGGGATTGTCGACGCGCTGCAGCGTCCGGGTGCGGAAGGAGCGCGCCGCATCGTCGCCCGCCGCGGGCTCCACGCCCACCACGCGGCACTTCGGCGCCAGCGCGCTCGCCGCGACCGCGCAGCCGGAGAGGAGTCCCGCGCCGCCGGTGCACACGAAGAGGAAATCGAGCTCGCCCACGTCCTCGAAGAGCTCCATCGCCGCGGTGCCCTGCCCGGCGATCACGTCCGGGTGGTCGAAGGGCGGGATGAGCGTCGCGCCCTTGTCGCGCGCGACGCGCTCCGCGACCGCCTCGCGGCTCTCGCCCGCGGCGCGATCGTAGAGCACCACCTCGGCCCCGTAGCCACGCGTCGCCGCGACCTTCACCGCCGGCGCATCGGCGGGCATGACGATGGTGGCCGCGATGCCGAGGAGCCTCCCGGCGAGCGCCACCGCCTGCGCATGGTTGCCCGAGGAGAACGCGACCACGCCGCGCGCTTTCGCCGCCGCATCGAGGGAGGCGAGCGCGTTGTAGGCGCCGCGGAACTTGAACGCGCCCATGCGCTGCAGGTTCTCGCACTTGAAGAACGCGCGGCAGCCCGCGAGCTCGTCGAACTGCCGCGAGGTGGCGACCGGCGTGCGGTGCGCTACGCCCTCGAGGCGCCGCGCGGCGGCCTCGACGTCGGCGTAGGTGACGTCGGCCGCGGGCGACGCGTCGTTCACTCGAGCTCGATCTTGTCGTCGAAGGTCACGTCGAGCTCGGTGCCGCCGAGCGTGAGCGTCATCTTCACCGGCAGCGTTTCCGTGCCCTTGAGCTTGCCGGTGCTGATCCCCTGCTCGACCGCGGCCTCGATCTCGCGCTGCGAGTGCACGCCGACCCTCTTCAGGAACTTGCGGATGCTCATGTTGAACGCGTCGGGGTTCATCGCTCTCGGCTCCTCAGGAGGCGCGGGTTTCGTTGAGGGAAGATGGGGTGGTGATCGCCATGAGCGCGTCCTTGAGCGTGTCCTCGGGAAGCGCGTTCACGCTCTCGGCGAGGATCTCGGCCTCGGTGGCCACCTTCTGCGGCAGGCTGCGGCTTTCCATCACGGCCACGAACTGCGCGGCCGCACCGGCCACGCGCAGCAGGCGCCCGCGTTCGGCCATCAGGATCTCGATCTCCTTGCTGAGCATGTAGCTCGGGGTGTTTTCCACGGCGGTCGTCATCGGCGGTGCTCCTGGTTTCGAATCCATTCTACGCGCGCGGCGCGAGCGGCGATTCGGCGAAGGGCAGGTTGGCGAGGAGGTTCTGCGGCTTCATCTTGAGGGTGCGATCGGGACGGCAGGCGAGGCCCAGATACACCGGACGCCCGCCGAGCGCGGGCGCGGCGTCCGCGGCCTCGCGGAACTCGAGGCGGAAGAGCAGCAGCAGGCGGTCCAGGTCCGCGGACGGCACGGGTTCGCCGCGATACAGCCGATCGAGCAACGCGCTCGCGTCGGCATCGAGCCCGGCATGCCATCGCCACCGCGCATCCTCCACGCGCGATGCGGGCTCGATCGTGACCTCGACCCCCGCCAGCCGGGCTATCCAGCCCTCGAGCACGCGCGCGAGCGCGGCCGCCCCCTCGCCGCCCGCCGTGATGTCGAGCACGAAGCAGAAGAGCTCGTCGCGCATGAAGTAGAACGGCGCATTCTCGTGCGTGAGGACGTCCATCTTCACGGCCGCGGTCGCGGTCCCCTGGGCGCGGATGAGGCGGCCGACCGCGCCGAAGCCGCCGGTCTGCGCATACGCCTCGATGGTGGCCGCATCGGCGCTCAGGAGCCGCCCCGATTCCGCGGCGACGCGCTGGCGGCGGAAGAGGAGCTCCGCCGCGCGGCAGAGCCAGGCGTCGGCGCTGCCTTCCAGCATCGCGCGCGCGATCGCCTGCGCGAGCGCGTCGACGAACACCGGCGCGAGGTCGACCCCGGAGGCGATCAGCGCGCGATAGCAGTCCTCGAGCGTGCGATGCGCGGCGACGCGGTCACGGAAGCGCAGGAACGCCTGCCAGTTGTCGCGTGCGTCGGCGTCTTCCAGCGCGGCGAGCTCGGCGGGGGAAACCGGCGCGCGGGGCGCCGCGGCGATGCGCGCATGCAGCGCGCGCTCCCGCGGCCCCGCTTCCTCGGGCGGCCGCAGCTCGCCGCGATCCAGGAATGCCGCGAGCCATGCATCGGTCGCGCGCAACCCCTCGGGCGCGCGCTCGAGGAGCCGGTAACCGCTCGAAGCCCAGAAGTCCTGCGCCACGCCCGGCGCCTAGCTGCCGAGCGTCGCCACCTCGGGCAGGGGGAAGCCGTTGAAGTTGCTCGCGTACGCGGTGGTGTAGGCGCCGGCGTTCTTGATGAAGATCATGTCGCCTTCCTGGAGGTCCGCCGGCAGGAGCTCGTCGCGCATCACCACGTCCACCGAATCGCAGGTGGGGCCGGCGACGTTCCACGCCACCGGCTCGCCGTCGCGCTCGGTGTAGATGATGTAGCGCAGCCCCTCGGTGGTCTCGATCACGCCGCCGAAGACGCCCGCGTCCCAGTACATCCAGCGCTGGTTGTTGCGCGTGGCCGTGCCCACCACGCGGCAGATGAAGTAGCCCGCGTCGGAGGCGAGGTAGCGCCCCGGCTCCGCGATCCCCTGCACCTCGGGCCCGAAGTGGCGCAGCTCCTTGTTGATCACCTCCGCGCTGGTCTCGATGGAGGGAATCGGCTTCACGTGGCGCACCGGGTAGCCGCCGCCGAGGTTGAGGAGCCGCGGGCTGAGGCCCACGGTGCGCATCGCCGCGAAGACCTTGCGCGCGCGCTCCATGCCCACGCGCCAGTTCTCCGGGTTGAGGCACTGCGAGCCGACGTGGAACGTGACGCCGGCGAGGTCCGCCTTGCAATCGACCGCCGCCTGGATGAGCTCCGGGATGTCGTTCATGTGCGCGCCGAACTTGCCGGCGAGGGGCCAGTCGCTGCCGATGTTGGGCGCGTCGATGCGCAGGTACATCTTCGCGTCGGCCTTCACCGACTGCACCTTGCGGATTTCCTCGACGCTATCCACCACGAACCACTCGACGCCCTTGGCCGAGGCGTACTCGAGGTAGGCGCGCGACTTCATCGGGTTCGAATAGAAGATCTCCGCCACCGGCACGCCGAGCGAGATGAGGAGATCGAGCTCGGCGATCGAGGCGATCTCGAAGCCGCAGCCTTCCTGGATCAGCGCCTTGAGCACGCGCGGGTCCGGGTTCGCCTTCACCGCGAAGTGCGGGCGCACGCGCGGCAGCGCCGTCTGGAACCGGCGCGCCTTGGTGCGCACGATCTCCAGGTCGACGAGGAGGACCGGCTTCTTGTAGGGGTGCCTCGCGAGGTACTGCTTGACGCGCGTGAAGTCGAGGCTGACTTCCGGATGCGAATCGAGGGGGAACTCGGGCTGCGGTCGCAGCCGCTTTACAGTGGCGGTTCGGGGCATCGGAGTTTGTGGCGACGGGAGGATGGGGGCATACCGGACGCGACGCGCGCGCCGGCCTGGATCCGGTGTTGCGGACCGCCCGAGTTCCTCGCTCCTGTCATGATGACCTCCTTCATATCCCCTTGCGGGGCCTCGCACCGCGATGGCGAACGAGTGGCTGGCGCCCTGCCCGTCAAAAAATTGCGCGAAGTATAGGGCAAAAAATCCGGCGCGTCGGAACTTTTTTGTCGCAAATCGCGACGCTTGGTTCCGGGCGTGTGACGAATGTCACATCTTGGGGAGCGTGACGCCTTTCTGCCCCTGGTATTTGCCCCCCCGATCGGCGTACGAGGTCTCGCAGACCTCGTCGGACTCGAAGAAGATCACCTGCGCGACGCCCTCGTTGGCGTAGATCTTCGCGGGGAGCGGCGTGGTGTTCGAGAACTCGAGCGTGACGTAGCCCTGCCACTCCGGCTCGAAGGGCGTCACGTTCACGATGATGCCGCAGCGGGCATAGGTCGACTTGCCGAGGCATACCGTGAGCACGTTGCGCGGGATGCGGAAGTATTCGACGGTGCGCGCCAGCGCGAAGGAGTTGGGCGGGATGATGCACACCGGCCCCTTGAAGTCCACGAACGACTTCTCATCGAACTCCTTCGGATCGACGATCGTGGAGTTGATGTTGGTGAAGATCTTGAATTCCTCCGAGCACCGGATATCGTAGCCGTAGCTCGACGTGCCGTAGGAGACGATGCGCTTGCCGTCCACCGAGCGCACCTGCCCGGGCTCGAACGGCTCGATCATGCCGTGCTCCTCCGCCATGCGGCGGATCCATCGGTCGCTCTTGATGCTCATGGCTCTCCCTGGGCTCCCGCGTGCACGGGAGCGACGAGCTCAGTTGTTTTGCACCACGATCTTCGGGAACACGGCGGTGCGATCCTCGGCTTGCCGCGCGATGCGCGCGGCGATGCGCCGCGCGATGTCGCGGTAGATCGCGGCGATCGGGCCGTCCGGGTCCGACACCACCGTGGGCTTGCCCGAATCGGCCTGCTCGCGGATGCGGATGTCGAGCGGCAGGCTCCCCAGCACCTCGACCTCGTAGTCCTTCGACATCTTCTCCGCGCCGCCGGAGCCGAAGATGTGCTCGGCGTGCCCGCAGTTCGAGCAGATGTGGATCGCCATGTTCTCGACCACGCCGAGGATCGGGATGCCGACCTTCTCGAACATCTTGAGGCCCTTGCGCGCATCGATGAGCGCGATGTCCTGCGGCGTGGTGACGATCACCGCGCCGGTGACGGGCACCTTCTGCGCGAGCGTGAGCTGGATGTCGCCGGTGCCCGGCGGCAGGTCCACGACGAGGTAATCGAGGTCGCGCCAGCGGGTTTCGCCCAGCAGCTGCTCGAGCGCCTGGGT
>JAICTR010000317.1 GCA_025936275.1 Burkholderiales bacterium | reverse complement strand
GGATGTCCTCGCTCCCATGACGCATGACGTCACGCGCGCGGTCGAGGCCCCACTGCGTCTCGTCGCGCGGCGCATCGAGCCCGAAAGTCCACGTGCGCGCCCCGCCCGCCATCGCGCGGCTGTATGCGTCGTCGCGGTTCAGCACGCGCGTCGCGGCATGGTCGAAGATGCGCTCCTTGGCGCGCGCGTAGTCGGCGAGCGTGTCGTAGCGGTCGAGGTGGTCCTGCGAAAGGTTGAGCATCGCCGCCGCGTCGAGCGAAAGCGACGAAGTGGTCTCGAGCTGGTAGCTCGAGAGCTCGACCGCGTAGAGGTCCGGATAGCCGTTCGCCTGCGCCGAGGACAGCGCGTCCAGCACCGGCACGCCGATGTTGCCCACCGCCTGCGCGTCGAGCCCGGCGGCGCGGCCCATCGCGGCGGCGAGCGCGGTCACCGTGGACTTGCCGTTGGTTCCGGTCACGCCGAGCACGCGTACGCCTTTCCCGCCCCGCGCGAGCGCGCGAGCGAAGATCTCCACGTCGCCCACCACCTCGATCCCGCGCGCGGCGGCGCGCCGCAGGAGCGGTTCTCGGAGCGCAAGGCCCGGACTCGCAACGACCGCGTCCACGCCTTCCAGGAGCGATTCATCGAAAGGTCCAAGGGCGACGCGAAGCTGCGGATGCTCCGCACGGATCGCTCCCAGGGCCGGAGGCGCCGCTCGCGTATCGGCAGCAGCGAGGCGCGCGCCATGCCGCGCGAGCCAGCGTACGCTCGACAATCCCGTTTCACCCAGCCCAAGAACGAGGACCTTGCGGCCTTGCCATTCATCGCCCATCTCCTTTCCGCGCCCGCGCTAACGCAGCTTCAGGGTCGACAGCCCGAACAGCACGAGCATCATGGTGATGATCCAGAACCTCACGACGACCTGGTTCTCCTTCCAGCCCTTCAGTTCGTAGTGGTGGTGCAGCGGCGCCATGCGGAAGACGCGCTTGCCGGTGAGCTTGAAGCTCGCCACCTGGATGATCACGGAGAGCGTCTCGACCACGAACACGCCGCCCATGATCACGAGCACGATCTCCTGGCGCACGACGAGCGCCACCATGCCGAGCGCGGCGCCCAGCGCGAGCGCGCCCACGTCGCCCATGAAGACTTCCGCCGGATAGGCGTTGAACCACAGGAACGCGAGCCCGGCGCCCGCGATCGCGCCGCAGAAGACCGCGAGCTCGCCCGCGCCGGGAATGAGCGGGAAACCCAGGTACTTCGAGAACACCGCGTTGCCCGAGACGTAGGCGAACACGGCGAGCGCCGAGGCGATCATCACCGTGGGCATGATGGCGAGGCCGTCGAGCCCATCGGTGAGGTTCACCGCGTTCGAGGTGCCGACCACGACGAAGTAGCCGAGGATCACGAAGCCGAGCGTGCCGAGCGGGATCGCGATCGTCTTGAAGAACGGCACGATCACCTCGGTCTGCTGCGGCAGCTTCGCGGTGAACGCGAGCAAATAGACCGCGATCACGGCGATCAGCGATTGCCACGCGAACTTGGCGCGCGCCGAGAGGCCCTTCGGATTGCGGTGCACGACCTTGCGCCAGTCGTCCACCCAGCCCACCGCGCCGAAGCCGAGCGTGGTGAGCAGGCACAGCCACACGTAGCGGTTGGCGAGGTCGGCCCACAGGAACGTGGTGATCGCGACCGACACCAGGATCAGCGCGCCGCCCATGGTGGGCGTGCCGCTCTTCACGAGGTGCGACGCGGGGCCGTCGTCGCGCACCGCCTGGCCGATCTTGTACGCGGCGAGCTGGCGGATCATCCCGGGGCCGACGATGAACGAGATGGCGAGCGCGGTGAGCGCCGCGAGCACCACGCGCAGCGTGATGTACGTGAGCACGTTGAAGGCGCGCACGTCCTGGCCCACCCATTGCGCCGCTTCATAGAGCATCCGCTTCCCCCCCTTCGCGCGCGAGCGCGTCCGCCACCTGCTCCATGCGCATGAAGCGCGATCCCTTGACGAGCAGCGTCGCGCCGCGCCGCGCTTCCTCCAGCGCCGCCGCGGCGAGCGCCGCGCCGTCGCCGAAATGCCGCCCGCCCTCGCCGAACGCATGCGCGGCCTGCCGGCTCTCGGGCCCCAACGCAAGCAGCGCATCGATCCCCAGGCGGCGCGCGAACGTGCCCACCTCGGCGTGCATCGCCGGGCTCTGCGCGCCGAGCTCGCCCATGTCGCCCATCACGAACACGCGCCGCCCGCGCTCGGCCGCGAGCACCCTGAGCGCCGCCTTCATCGATTCCGGATTCGCGTTGTAGGTGTCGTCGATCACGGTCGAGCCCGCCGGGCCGCGCCGGCGCTGCAGCCTGCCCGGGACACCCCGGAATTGCGCGAGCGCGGCGCGCATCGCGCCCGCGGGAATCGAAAGCGCATGCGCCGCGGCGCAGGCCGCGAGCGCGTTCCTCACGTTGTGCTCGCCCGGCACCGCGAGCGTCACGACGAAGCTCGCCGCGGGCGTGGTGAAGCGCCATCCGCCGTCGACATTCGCCGCATGCACGTCGGCGTCGCTCGACATGCCGAACGTGACGATGGGCCGCCCCGCGTTGAGCCCCTTCCAGTAAGGGGCGAACGCGTCGTCCTCGTTCACCAGCGCCTGGCCGTGCTCGCCGAGCCCCGCGTAGATCTCGCCCTTGGCACGCGCCACCGCCTCCATGCTGCCGAGCATGCCGATGTGCGCGCGCTGCGCGTTGTTCACCAGCGCCGCGGTGGGCTGCGCGAGGCGCGTGAGGTAATCGATCTCGCCCTCGTGGTTCATGCCCATCTCGATCACCGCGAAGCGGTGCGACGGGCGAAGCGCGAGCAGCGTGAGCGGCATGCCGATGTCGTTGTTGAGGTTGCCCTCGGTCGCGAGCACCGCCTGGCGCGAGCTGCTGTGCGTGGCGAGGATCGCGGCGAGCATCTCCTTCACCGTGGTCTTGCCGTTGCTGCCGGTGAGCGCCACCAGCGGCAGGTCGAAGCGCGCGCGCCAGGTGGCGGCGAGGCGCCCGAGCGCGAGGCGCGTGTCGCCGACCACGACCTGCGAGAGGGGAATGCCGCCCTGCACCTCGCGCGAGGTGAGCGCCGCCGCCGCGCCGCGCCGCGCCGCCTCCTCGACGTACGCGTGGCCGTCGAAGCGCTCGCCCTTCAGCGCGACGAAGAGGTCTCCCGCGCGCACCGCGCGGCTGTCGGGGGTGACGCCATCGAACGCCACGTTCGCGCCGGCGACATGGCCGCCGAGCGCGGCCGCCGCCTGCGCGAGATCCATCATCGGCGCGGAAGGGAGCGGCGCGCTGGCGTTCATCGCTGCGCCCCTTCGCGCTCGGCGAGCGCCGCCGCCGCGACCTCGCGGTCGTTGAACGGATGGCGCGTGCCCGCGATCTCCTGGTAGGTCTCGTGCCCCTTGCCGGCGAGGAGCACCACGTCGCCCGGCGCCGCCTGGTGCACCGCCGTGAAGATCGCCACCTGGCGATCCTCGATCGCCTCGGCGCGGCGCGCGGGAATGCCCGCCAGCACCTGCGCGATGATGGCGCGCGGCTCCTCGTTGCGCGGGTTGTCGCTGGTGACGATCACGTGGTCGGCGAGGCGCGCTGCCGCTTCGCCCATCAGCGGGCGCTTTCCCGCGTCGCGATCGCCGCCGCAGCCGAACACGCACAGCAGCCTGCCGCCGCGCGCCTGCACGAGCGGGCGCAGGGCCGGGATGACCTTCTCCAGCGCATCGGGCGTGTGCGCGTAGTCGACGACGACTTCG
>JAICTR010000212.1 GCA_025936275.1 Burkholderiales bacterium | reverse complement strand
GGAAATGGTGGTCTGACCCCGGTTTTCGCCCTATTTCCGGCTCACGCGGTAGATCGCGTTCGCCTCGTCGTCGGAGACGAGGAGCGCGCCGTCGGGCATCACGAGCACGTCGACCGGACGGCCCCAGGCGGAATTGGCGGCCGCGTCGAGGAAGCCCTCGAGGAAGGGCTGCACGTCGGTCACCTTGGCGTTCTCGACCTTCGCCGTCACGACGCGATAGCCGCTCTTCTTCGAGCGGTTCCATGAGCCGTGCTCGGCGATGAAGATGCGCCCGCGATATTCGGGCGGGAACATCGATCCGGTGTAGAAGCGCATGCCGAGCGAGGCGACGTGCGCGCCGAGCTTCGCCGCGGGCGGCGTGAACTCGCCGCACGCGTGCTTCTTGCCGAACTCGGGATCGGGCGCGTCGCCCTGGTGGCAGTACGGATAGCCGAAGTTCATGCCCGGCTTCGGCGCATGGTCGAGCTCGTCCGAGGGCATGTCGTCGCCCATCATGTCGCGCCCGTTGTCGGTGAACCACAGCTCCTGGGTGCGCGGGTCCCAGTCGAAGCCGACCGAGTTGCGGATGCCGCGCGCGTAAATCTCCATCGCCGAGCCGTCGGGCTTCAACCGCGTGATCGAGGCGTAAGGCGCCGGCGGCTCGCAGATGTTGCACGGCGCGCCCACCGGGACGTAGAGCCAGCCATCGGGACCGAAGCGGATGAATTTCCAGCCGTGATGCCGATCGCTCGGGTACTTGCCGTACACCAGCGCGGGCTTCGGCGGATTCCCGAGATGCGACTCGATCGCGTCGTAGCGCCAGATCTTGTCGACTTCGGCGACGTAGAGCGCGCCGTCCTTCACCGCCACGCCGTTGGGCATGTCGAGCCCGGTCGCGATCGTCTCGACCTTCGTCGCCTTCTTGCCGTCGTTCGCGATGGCGTAGACCTTGCCCTCGCGCATGGTGCCGACGAAGAGCGTGCCCTTGTCGCCCAGCGCCATGGAGCGCGCGCCATCGACGTCCTCGGCGAAGACGCTCACCTCGAAGCCCGGCGGCAGCTTGAGCCGCGAGAGGTCGATGCGCGCCTGCGCAGTGCACGAAAACAGGGCGAGGAATGCGAATGCGGCGAGGGCGAGTCTCATGGCGCGAGCGGCGGTCGGGGAATTGCGCGTTGGACGCCCGCGTGGCCGCGACCGTTCCATCAGCGCACCGCGGCCTTCGTGATCGCGGCGCAGGCGAGGGCGAAGAAGGCGCCGACCCAGAACGTCGCTGCCGGTCCGACCCACGCCCAAAGCGCCCCGGCGAGCGCGCTCGACACCAGCATCGCGATGCCGCTCGCGAGGTTGAAGATGCCGAACGCCGTGCCACGCAAGGGAGCCGGCGCGGCTTTCGCCACCATCGCCGCGAGCACGCCCTGCGTGAATCCCATGTGCAGGCCCCAGAGCGCGATGCCGATCCATGCCAGCGCGAGCTGCGAAGCGAGCGCGAGCGCGACGTCGGCCGCCACCAGAAACGCCACGCCCCAGAAGAGCAGCACGCGCGGCGCGATGCGATCCGCCATGCGTCCGACCGGATATGCGACGACGGAATACACCACGTTCATCGCCACCAGCACCGCCGGCACGTACGCTTCGCCGAGGTGCAGGTCGAACGCGCGCAGCACCAGGAACGCCTCGCTGAAGCGCGCGAGGGCGAGCGCCGCGCCCGCCGCGGTGACGCCCCAGAACGCGGCGCCGAGAGATCGCCTCGTCGCGCGATCGAAGCGCACCTTCTTCGGCGTATGGCCGCTCGCCGCCGGGACCTCGGGATCGCGCACGCCGAAGGCGATCAGCAGGAACGAGGCCATCGCCGGAATCACCGCGATCCAGAACACGGCGCGAAAGTCGTCGTGCCACGCGAGCATGAGCGCGATGGCGAGGAGCGGCCCCGCGAACGCGCCGATCGTGTCGAGCGATTGACGCAGCCCGAATGCCGCACCGCGGATCGCATCCGGCGTGAGGTCCGCGACCAGCGCATCGCGCGGCGCCCCGCGAATCCCCTTGCCGATGCGATCCACGAAGCGCGCGAAGAACACGAGGCCCGCACCGTTGGCCATCGCGAAGAGCGGCTTGGTGAAGGCGGCGAGGCCGTACCCCGCCGCGGCGAGCCCGTGGCGGTTGCGCCAACGATCGGAGAGCGCGCCGGAGAACACCTTCACGATGAGCGCCGTCGATTCCGCCACGCCTTCGATGATGCCCACCACCAGCGCGCTCGCGCCGAGGCTCGCGGTGAGATACACGGGCAAGAGCCCGTGGATCATCTCCGAAGAGACGTCCATCAAAAGGCTCACGAATCCGAGGATCCAGACGCCTCGGGGAATGGCGGGCGACTTCACCCGGCGTCGTGCCTCCCGAGTGCCCAGGCGACATGCTCGCGCACCATCGCCGACGGATGCTCCGCACGCGAGCGAAGCGCGGCGACGGCCTGCGAAGACGTCGGCGCATTGCCGAGCGCCACCGCGATGTTCCTCAGCCACCGCTCGTGCCCGATGCGGCGGATCGGCGAGCCCTCGAAGCGGCGATCGAACTCCTCCTCGCTCCACGCGAAGAGCTCGACGAGGCTCGCATCGTCGAGGCCGTTCCTCACCGCGAAGTCGGGATCGTTCGCCGCCTTCGCGTACTTGTTCCAGGGGCACACCAGCTGGCAATCGTCGCAGCCGTAGATGCGGTTGCCCATCAGGGGACGCAGATCTTCCGGGATCGCGCCCGGGTTCTCGATGGTGAGGTAGGAGATGCAGCGGCGCGCATCGAGCTGGTAGGGCGCTACGATCGCATTCGTGGGGCAGATGTGGATGCAGCGCTCGCAGCTTCCGCAATGCGCGCTGGCCGCAGCATCGCGCTTCAAGTCCAACGCCACGAAGAGCTCGCCCAGGAAGAAGAGGGAGCCCGCCTCGCGCGAGAGGAGCAGCGTGTGCTTGCCGCGCCAGCCGAGCCCCGCGCGCGTGGCGAGGGCGACCTCCATCACGGGCGCGCTGTCGGTGAACACGCGATACGCGAAGGGACCGAGCTCCGCCGTCATGCGCTCGGCGAGCGCCTGCAGCTTGGCGCGCAGCACCTTGTGGTAATCGCGGCCGAGCGCGTATCTCGACACGAACGCGCGCTCGCCGTCCTCCAGCGTCTCCCACGAATCGCGCGCGCCGGGCATCGAGTAGTCGAGCCGCGCGGTGATGATGGAGAGCGTGCCCGGCACCAGCTCCGCGGGTCGCGCGCGGCGCACGCCGTGGCGCGCCATATAATCCATCTCGCCGTGCCGGCCGAGCGCGAGCCACTCGAGGAGGCGCGCTTCCTCTTCGGCGAGCTCGGTGCCCGCGATCGCGATCGCGTCGAAGCCCAGCTCGCGGCCCCAACGCTTCACGCGATCCTCGATCGAGATTCCTTCCACCGCGACGTTCATCCCTCGATGGTAGCGCCGAACACCTTCCTCCCCGACGAAGCGGCGACGCTCGCGCTGGGACGCACGCTCGCACGGTGCCTCGAGCCGGGACTCATCGTGTACCTGCGCGGCGAGCTCGGCGCGGGCAAGACCACGCTCGTGCGCGGCATCCTGCGCGGCCTCGGCCACGAGGGTCCGGTGCGAAGTCCCACCTACGCGCTGGTTGAACTTTATGCGGTTTCGAGGTTAGACTTGCATCACTTTGATTTTTATAGATTCCACGACCCGAGGGAATGGATCGACGCCGGCTTTCGGGAGAGCTTCAACGGGCAGAGCGTGAGCCTGATCGAATGGCCGGAGAGAGCGGAGGGATCGGTGCCGCCCGCGGACGTGGAAATCGCGCTGCAGGCAAGCGGCTCCGGGCGCAGCGCGAGCTTCACGCACAACTCGGTGCGCGGGCAAAAGTGCATCACGTGCCTGGCCGCGCGCTGCCCCACTTCGTCATCGGATTCCTGAAGTACCTCGTCATCGCGGCGCTCTTGCTCGCCGCATATCCGGCGTTCGCCGCCGAGCGCATCCTCGCCTCGCGCGTGTGGCCCGCGCAGGAGTACACGCGGGTCACGCTCGAGAGCGCGCACAAGCTCGATGAGCAGCATTTCTTCCTCGACGATCCGCTGCGCCTCGTGGTGGACCTCGAGGGCGTGGACCTCGATGCGGAGCTGAAGGCGCTGCCTTCGCGCGTGGCCGCGGACGACCCGTACATCAAGGCGGTGCGCGTCGCGATCAACCGGCCGAACGTCGTGCGCATCGTCTTCGACCTGCGCACCGAGGTGAAGCCCTCGATCTTCGCGCTGCCGCCGGTCGCGGAGTACAAGCATCGCCTCGTGCTCGACCTCTATCCCGCGAAGCCGATCGATCCGTTGCTCGCGCTGGTGGCACCGAAGCCCGATCCGATCCGCGAGATCGCACAGGCGACGCCGGGCGCCGCCGATCGATCGGCGTCCGCGGCCGGTGCGCCGACGGGCGCGAAGGCGGAGAAGGCCGCGCCGGCGAAGCCGGAACCGGCGGCGCCCGCGCCGGCCGTTGCGAAGGTGAAGGGGGATTCCGCCGCGGCGCCAGCGAAAGTCGAGCGCCTGGTCATCATCGCGATCGATGCGGGACACGGCGGCGAGGATCCGGGCGCCCATGGGCGGCGCGGCACGCGCGAGAAGAACGTCACGCTCGCCATCGCGCGGCGGCTCAAGGCGCGCATCGACCAGGAGTCGAACATGCGCGGCGTGCTGATCCGCGACGGCGATTACTTCATCCCGCTCGGCCAGCGCGTGGCGAAGGCGAAGCGCCTGCATGCGGACCTCTTCGTCTCGATCCACGCCGATGCCTGGGTGCGGCCCGATGCGCGCGGGTCCTCCGTCTTCGCGCTCTCGGAGCGCGGCGCGACCTCGACGGCGGCGCGGCTCCTCGCGCAGCGCGAGAACGAGTCCGACCTCATCGGCGGCGTGGACCTCGGCGAGAAGGATCCGGTGCTCGCGAAGACGCTCCTCGACCTCTCGCTCACCGCGAAGATCAACGACTCGCTGAAGCTGGGCAAGTACGTGCTGAACGAGCTCGGAGAGGTGAACGACCTGCACAAGGCGCGCGTCGAGCAGGCGGGCTTCGCGGTGCTGAAGTCGCCCGACATCCCGTCGATCCTGGTCGAGACCGCGTTCATCTCCAACCCGCAGGAGGAGAAGCGCCTCAAGGACGGGGATTACCAGGATCGCATCGCGGGCGCTGTGCTGGGCGGCATCAAGCGCTACCTCGCGCAGAACCCGCCGCTCGCGCGCCCGCGCCTCGCTTCGAACTGAACCGGGGACAGACCACTTGTCCCGCATGCGAGAACGAAGCGGATTGGCCTAAACTCGTTCTTGCATGCGGGACAAGTGGTCTGTCCCCGGTTTTATCCGGCGGCGGAGTGGGCTTCGATCAGCGTGCCGGCCTGCGCCTTGAGCATCGCGGT
>JAICTR010000239.1 GCA_025936275.1 Burkholderiales bacterium | reverse complement strand
CGCTCCTCGGCGCGATTGACCGCACCGGCCGTCGCCGCGGGCGCCGTCGCGAAGAAGTGGCTCCACGAGCGCTACGGCGTCGTGGTGCGCGGCTACCTCTCGCAGCTCGGGCCGAATCGCGTGGAGTTCAAATCGTGGGAAGACGTCAGCGCCGAGGGCAATCCGTTCTTCGTCGCCGATCGGTCACGAGTGGCTGAGCTCGAGGCGTACATGGACAAGCTCCGCAAGTCCGGCGAATCGGTCGGCGCGCGCCTCACCGTCGTCGCTTCCGGCGTGCCCTCGGGCTGGGGCGAGCCGCTCTACGACCGCCTCGACGCCGACATCGCGAAGGTGATGATGGGCATCAACGCGGTGAAGGGCGTGGAGATCGGCGCGGGATTCAAGAGCGTCGAGCAGCTCGGGACCGAGCACTCCGACGAGATGACACCCGAAGGCTTCCTCTCCAACAACGCGGGTGGAATCCTGGGCGGGATCTCCACCGGGCAGGACATCGTTGTCTCGATCGCTGTTAAACCCACGTCCTCGATTCGCTTGCCGCGACGCACGATCGATATCGAGGGCCATGCGGCGACGATCGAGACGCATGGGCGACATGATCCTTGCGTTGGCATTCGCGCGACACCGATTGCCGAGGCATTCCTGGCGCTGGTGCTGATCGATCATGCACTCAGGCACAGGGCGCAGAACGGGGACGTGAAGGGCGCCGTGAAAACCGTCCCCGCGCAAGCGAAGAAGGGCAAAGGCAAGTCGGAAGGCGACAAGCTCGAGGATCCGGATCCCCTGGAGGCTTAGCCCGTCGTTCGGGCGTGCGACGACCGCGAGCGATCTCGTAGGCGCAACGTTGCTCCTCGAGGAGAGGCGGTGGCGAGCCGCGGGAAAGCGCCAGGCGAAGCGCCGCGACACAATCTTCGAAGCTCGGTCGGAGCTCCCACGCATCGAGCGCGGCAAAGCGGAGCGCCGCTGCGAGAATGCGGTCGTGCAATGTTCCAGTCGACCAAAAAAGCGCTCGGTATACTCGAAACATGAGCGCCAAACCCGGCCGCAACGACCCGTGCCCCTGCGGCAGCGGACGCAAATTCAAGCACTGTTGCGGCGCCGCGCAGAACACGGTGGAGTCGCCGGAAGCCCTCATGTGGCGCCGCATCCGCCGCCTGCTCGGGGAATCGAACGCGGAGGTCCAGCGCTTCGCCATGAGCGCATACGGCAGCGGAGCCCTCGACGAAGCGTGGGACGAATTCACCAGCCCGGCGCCGGACGAGCCTGCGCGGGGCGCCCAGTCCCCGCACTTCGAGGTCTTCATGTCGTGGTTCCACAATTTCTGGTCGCCCGACCCGAGCGGGGAGAGCATGGTGCGCGACGAGGCGCTGATCGGCGTCGAGCCGGTGCGCGCCTATCTCGCGCTGCGCGGCGCGCGCCTGGATCCGCTGCTGCGCGAGTACCTGGAGTCGTGCCTCGATGCGCCGCTCTCCTTCCATCGCGTGGAGGACGTGGAGCGGGGCGTGGGCCTGGTGCTGAAGGACCTTGTGACCGGAAGCGAGCGCCGGGTCGCCGAACGCGGAGTGTCCGAGACCGCGCAAGGCGGGGACATCCTCTTCGCCCAGGTCGTGCAGGCCGGAGGACTCTCCCTCATCGAATGCTGCGCTCCGTTCGCGTTCCCGCCGATCTCGCAGATCCGGATCGCCGAGGAATGCCGCGCCCTCGTGGGCCGGCGGAAGAGGGCGACCTTCCCGTTGCGCGAATACGATCTTGAGATGCTCGCGATCTACCATGCGGCGGCCGAGCCGCTGCTCAACCCGCGCCTTCCCACGCTGCAGAACACCGATGGCGAGCCGATGTCGATGCGGAAGGTCGTTTTCGACATCGATTCGCCCGAGCGCGCGTTCTCGGCGCTGCGCCACCTCGATCCGGGGGAAGACGCGGATCTCGCGCGGGCGCAGCGGCGCGATGCGCAAGGGCGCCTCGTGGAGGCCGAGCTGAGTTGGGTCGAGCCGTCGATGAATCCACGGGGAGCGATGAAGGACAAGGTCGTGGCCTTCCTCGCCATCGGGGCGTCGAGGCTTACCGCGGAAGTGAATTCCGAGGCACGGGAGCGGCGGTTGCGCGAAACCGTGGAAAGGGCCCTCGGCGCTGGGGCCCGCTATCGCGCGACCGAAATCCAGTCGGTCGAGCAACTGCTGGCGCGAGGCGAGGCGTCCCCGCCATCTCCTTCCCGCCGTGAAAGCGACGCGATCGCCGATTCGCCGGAGGTGCGGGCGCTCATCAACGAGCACATGAGCCGGCACTACGATTCGTGGGTGAACGAGCGCATCCCCGCGCTCGGCAATCGCACTCCGCTGCAGGCGGTCAAGTCGCGCGCCGGCAGGGAAGCAGTGCAGGCGCTGGTGACGCAGCTCGAGCGCGACGGCGCGAAAATGAGCCCGCCGCTGGACCCGGCGATCGTGAAGCGGCTGAAGGAGCGGCTGGGGTTGAGCTGACTTCCGATTGGCGTCTTCAACGAGGGCGCTCTTCCGCCCGGTTGAGATGCGCATCCCCCGGAGGCTTGATCAACCGCGGCCCCGATGCCACTCGACGAGCTCGAAGCGCGCGCCGCCCTTGAGCCGGAAGCGGCTGAAATCGGCCTCGTCCAGCGTCACGATGGAGCGATGGCCGGCCTGATTGGCCAGCCACACAAGCGCCGCGTCCGCGAAATCGACGTCGCTCTCCCTGTAGCGCTCCATCGTCATCGATAGCTCGGGATACGCTTCGGGCGGTACCTCGATGACCGCCACGTCACCCTCCGCCAGCCAGGCCAGCAACGACCGGCGCGATTCCAGTTGCAGGAAATGGCACGCCTCGACCACCACGGCGGTGACGGTTGCCAAGCGGGCGGTGCAGCCTTCGAGCCAGGCTCGTGAGGCGCGGTGCAGCGGATCGCGGGCGCGTCCCAGCGCGACGAGGAACCCGGTATCGACGAGGATGCGTTCCACGACTACTTGCCCCGGAAATGCTCCCGCAGCAGCCGCTTGGTGTGCCGCGCCACGTCGCCCGGGCGCTTGTCGCTACCGATGAACCGCTGCGCCGCGTGGCTCGCCGCGGCCGGCGTTCCCTCCTCCTGGAACAGGCGCTCCAAGGCACGCTTGACCGCCTCGCTCTTCGTGAGGCGGGTGTGCGCGCAGTAGGCGGCCAACTGCTGCTCGACACGCGGGGGTAGGCGGACGGAGATGGGCATCGCGGCGGTGTAGGACAGTGTTCGCTAGATTGTAATACAACGGTGTGGCAGCGGCGGCGTTGACCGGTGCCATCGGACGCGGCCGGAATCGTGTGTGGGTGCCTAAAATGAGCGTTTGCATTCGACTGATCCAGGGGATCACTGAAATGATCCAGTGGATCAGGCGAGTGCAAACAGGCCGCAGCGTAAGCGCGCCATCGTGCGCACGTATCTCGAGCGCGACCTGCAGGACCTGGCGTCGATCGAGTCGCTTCCGGATTTTCGCCGCTTCATGCGCGCGACGTGCCTGCGCCTGGGGCAGATCGTGAACCAGACGGAGATCGGCCGCGACGTGTCGCTTCCGCAGCCCACCATGCACCGATGGCTCAACCTGCTCGAAGCCTCATGCCTCCTGGTGCGCCTGCCCGCGTATGCCGTCAATCGAACGAAGCGCCTCATCAAGGCGCCGAAGACTTACTGGGCGGACACGGGTCTCGCCCTGCATCTCGCGCAGCAGTCGCAGCCCGGCGGCGTCCACCTCGAGAACATCGTGCTTCACGACCTGCTCGCATGGCGGGAATCGCGGCGGGACCGGCCGGAAATCGCGTACTGGCGGACCGCGTCCGGCGAAGAGGTGGACCTGGTGATCGAGGCCGGAGGCCGCCTGCTGCCGATCGAGGTGAAGGCAGGCTCACGTCCGCGGCTCTCGGATGCCGCGCACCTCGGTCGAGGCCGCCGAGCCCAACACCGAATCCATGCGAGGCGTGATCTGCCTCGACGGCGCGAACGCCTGCCCGCCGGAGGACGTGGGCGGCCCTCCCGGTTATCTCGACATGCTCGAGGCCCTGAGAGATCCGGGCCACGAGCAGCACCGCGACATGATCGCGTGGGCCGGGGGGAAGGGCTTCGATCCGGTGGCGTTCGACGTCAGGCTCACCAATGCGCTGCTCAAACTCGAGTTCCAGCGTTGAGACGTCGGCTACGGGAGGCCCGCCACTTCGGCGAGATGCTGCGCGGTACTGCGGGTATTCCAACGGTCGATGTTGTAACGCCCCGCTGCTAGATCTGCGCGAGCCGTGCAACCGTGTCCGGATACCGCTCCACCAGGCGAATCAGCACCGCTGCTTGCGCATTCGGACGGGCACGGCCCTGTTCCCAATTCTCGAGGGTCCTGGGATTCGTCCGGAGATAGCGGGCAAAGACCGCCCGCGACATGTTCAGGCGCTCGCGAAGCTCGATCAGCTCGCGGGCTTTCACCTTGGGGGCGGGCTTCACCTCCACCGTATGCGTGCGCAGCGTCCGCTTGCCTTCGCGCTGCTCGGCGAGAGCCTTGAACCCCTCCGCGATTTCGTCAAAGAGCCTGCGCTTCATCGCCTCGCCTCCAATTCGGTATCGAGCATCGACTTCAGTGCCTTCTTCTCGGCAGAGGAGAGATCCTCGAGCTCATCCTTGTCGTAGACCGCGAAGAGCCAGAATTGCGCCTCTTTCTCGCGCCAGTAGTAGATCACCGGCAACCCACCTCGCTTGCCTTTGCCACGGCGGACGTCGCCGAAGCGCATCTTTCGCAATCCACCGGTAGCCGCGATCACATCGCTGCATTCCGCATCTCGCATTAGTTCGACCTGAAGGAGCCGGAATTGGTCGTCG
>JAICTR010000168.1 GCA_025936275.1 Burkholderiales bacterium | reverse complement strand
GGTAGAGGTCCGCGCCCACGATGCCGCCCAGCCAATCCTCGACGGACGCGCGAAACGAGAACACCAGGATCGCCATGGCGACGCAGAGCGATGCGCTCACCACGATGCCGGCGATGCTCGCCGCGAGATGGCCGGGCAGTTGCCGCACCTCGGCGAGCGCGAGCTCGACGATCGGCGATGAAGAGCGCAAGCGGCGCAGCAGGGCTCGGCACAGCGGGCCCACCGCGAGCACGGCCGCGACGAGCCACGCGGCGATCGCGGCGTAGCCGCCGAGCGGGAGTCCCGCCAGCGGCGGCGCGAAGAGCAGCGGCACGCCCGCGAGCACGAACGCCGCGGCATGCCATGCGGTGCCGCGCGAGGCGGGAAGGTCGATCGCGCGATCGCGCAATCCTTCGGCGACGGGGATAAGCTCCACCGCGCGGGCCACGCGCAACGCCGCGAAGATCGAGAGCGCGATGGCGCCGAGCGCGATCGCGGCGAGCGCGCGCGGGTCCGGTGCGAACGAGGTCGCCTCGCCGCCGAAGAAGCCCGCCCCCAGGTCCGCACCGACGCGGGCGAGGAGGGCGCGGCTCGCGACGATGCCGAGCGCGGTGCCGATCGCCGCCCCGGTGCCGCCGAGGATCGCGCCTTCGAGCGCGAGCTGCAGGCGAAGGCCGCGGCGCGTGACCCCGAGCGCGCGCAGCAGCGCGAATTCGCGGCGCCGGCGCGCGGCCGCGAGCGCGAGCGTGGAGAAGACGAGGAAGGCGCCGGTGGCGAGCGCGACCAACGCGAGGGCATCGAGGTTCACGCGATAGGCGCGCGAGATGGCGGCGGCGCGATCCGAGGCGGCATCGGGTGTGGCGATGGTCACGCCGGGCGGCACGAGCGCGGCGAGCTCGTGGCGCACGCGCGCGGGATCGGCGCCCGGCGCGAGGCGCAGGTCGATGCGCGAGAGCCGGCCCAGGCGCGAGAACGCCTGCTGCGCGGCGGCGATGTCGATCACCGCGAGGTCGCCCGCGTCGCGCAGTCCCTCGAGCACGCCCGCGATCCGGAAATCGTGCTCGGCGCTACCCGCCAGGAGGCGCAGCGTCGCGCCTTCGGCGAGGCCGAGGCGCGCCGCGGCGGCCGGCGAGAGCCACGCGCTCTTCCCGGCGAGGAGCCGCGCGGCGCCCGGCAGCCCGGTGCTCGCGCCATTCGCGACGAACGCCGGTTGCAGCCGCATCGCGCGCATCGGATCGATGCCGAGCACGCGGATCGCGCCTTCGCCCGGGATCGCCGCGTCGACTTCCACCACCGGGCTCGCCGCTTTCACGCCGCGAAGCCGCGCCGCGCGCTCGAACACGCGCTCGTCGAATCCGCTCAGCGGTCCGCGCACCTCGAGGTCCGCCGTGCCGGCGAGCGCGCGCGCGGAGCGCGCCGCTTCCGCGAGCGCCGAGCTGTGCACCGTGTGCACCGCGCCGGCGAGCGCCACGCCGAACGCGATGGAGAGCACCGTGAGCGCGGTGCGAAGCGCGCTCGCGGAAAGCGCGCCGCGCAGCACCAGCGCGAGCAGCGCCGGATTCACCGCAGGGCCTCGAGCCGGCCATGCGCGAGGCGCAGCACGCGGTCGGCGCGCGCCGCGGCGGCGGCGGAGTGCGTCACCATGAGCGCCGCCGCGCCCGCCTCGCGCACCGCGTTGCCGAGGCAGGCGAGGACCGCGTCGGCGCTCGCCTCGTCGAGGTTGCCGGTGGGCTCGTCGGCGAGGACCAGCGCCGGACGATGCACGAGCGCCCGCGCGATCGCCGCGCGCTGCATCTCGCCGCCGGAGAGCGTCGCCGGACGGCGCCCCCCAAATCCCGCGAGCCCGACGGCGGCGAGCGCGCTCTCGACCCGCGCCTCGCGCTCGGCCTTCGGCACGCCGAGGAGCGCGAGCGGCAGCGCCACGTTGCCGCCGACATCGAGGTACGGCAGCAAATGGAACGCCTGGAAGACGAATCCCACGTCGCGCCGGCGCCACAGGGCGAGCGCGTCGTCGTCGCGCGGGTCGCGCGGCCGGCGCGCGATTTCGATTTCTCCCGCGTCTGCGTGCTCGAGCCCGGCGATCACGTTGAGGAGCGTGGACTTTCCCGATCCCGATTCGCCCACGATCGCGCACCACTCGCCGCGCGCGAGGTCGAGGGACAGATCGTCGAGGAGCGGCGCGCCGGGCCCGAAGCGCTTCACGAGCCCGCGCACCCGCAGCATGGGCGCGGCGCGCGTCAGAGCCAGGCGACGATGCCGAGGACGGCGCCGGCGAAGGCGCTCGCGCCGGCGCCCACGAGGAGCCAGCGCTTCTGCGTGAGCACGGTGACCGAGGCGAGGGCGATCGCGATCTGCAGCAGCGTCATCGAGATCGAGAGCAGGTGGTGCGGATGCAGCGCGTGCTGGCTCTTCGCGCTGAACTGCAGCGCTTCGGCTTCCAGCGCGCGCGCCTGCTTCTCGATCTCCTTCTTCTCGCCCGCGTAGCGCTGCGCCTCCTTGCGGTAGGCCTCGGCCTTCGCGGGATCGGCCGCGATCGACGCGGCGAGCTCGGCGAGGTTCTGCTTCATGCTCTTCGCCTGGTAGAAGTTCCACTGGTCCGAGGCTTCCGCGCGCTTGAGCACCGCCTCGTTCTTGTAGAGCAGCGCCTTGTTCTGCGTATCGCCGCCGAAGAAGCTCACGATGGCGCCGACGGTGGCGAGCACCGCCGTGAAGATCGCGATCTGCTGCGCGAGGCCGCCCTTGTGCGCCTCGTGTTCCAGCGCATGGTCGTGCGCCCCATGCACGTGGATGCCGTGCCCCGACATCGGCTCCCCTTTGCCCGTTGGCGTTCAGCGGCGATTCACGCGATCGTCCGCTGCAACGCCGTTCCCGCTGGTCGAAGAATCCCTACTGTCCGCTGATGTAATGCTCCAGCTGCTCGATGGTGAAATCCTGGTCCGCGATGATGTCGCTCACGATGTCGCGGATCGAGACCATTCCCACCACGCGCCCCTCGTCGAGCACCGGCAGGTGGCGGATCTGCTTGTCCACCATGAGCGCCATGCATTCGCGCTCCTTGGTGCGCGGCGTGACGCACACCACGTTCGCCGTCATGATCTCCTCGACGCGCGTGCTGTTCGAGGAGCGCCCCTGCAGGATCACCTTGCGCGTGTAGTCGCGCTCGGAGAGGATGCCGGCGAGGCGCGTGCCCGACATCACGATCGCCGCGCCCACGTCCTCGGCGGCGAGCACCTTGATCGCGTCCAGCACGGTCATCTCCGGCGGCACCGTAACGATGCGCGCCGGCTTCGCCTTGAGCAGTTCGGCTACCGTCTTCATCGCGAGCCTCCTCACAGGACAAGGTCACATGTCGGGATAGTTCGGCCCGCCCCCGCCTTCGGGCACCACCCAATCGATGTTCTGCGTCGGGTCCTTGATGTCGCAGGTCTTGCAGTGCACGCAGTTCGCCGCGTTGATCTGCAGCCGCGCCGTGCCCGCTTCGTTCACGAACTCGTAGACCCCTGCGGGACAGTAACGCGACTCCGGACCGGCGTAAACCGGCAGGTTCACGGTGGTCGGGACCGCGGGATCCTTCAGGAGCAGGTGCACCGGCTGGTCCTCTTCATGGTTCGTGTTCGAGACGAACACCGACGAAAGCCGGTCGAACGTGAGCACCCCGTCGGGCTTCGGGTACTCGATCGGGATCGCCTTCGCCTTGGGCGTGAGGGTCTCGTGGTCCGCCTGGGCATGGCCGAGCGTCCACGGCGCGCGTCCGCGGAACAGCAGCTGGTCGATGCCGACCATGAGCGTGCCGGTGTAGAGGCCCTTCGACATCCACGGCTTGAAGTTGCGCGCGCGATGCAGCTCGTCGTGCAGCCAGCTCGCGCGGAACGCGTTCGGGTACGCTTCGAGCGCGTCGTGGCTTCGCCCGGCGCCGAGCGCCTCGAACGCCGCCTCGGCCACGAGCATTCCCGACTTGATCGCCGCGTGCGTGCCCTTGATGCGCGAGGCGTTGAGGAAGCCCGCCTCGTCGCCCACCAGCGCGCCGCCCGGAAAGACCAGCTTGGGGAGCGACTGCAGGCCGCCCGCGGCGATCGCGCGCGCCCCGTAGGAGATGCGCCGCGCGCCTTCGAAGAAGCCGCGGATCGCGGGATGCGCCTAGTAGCGCTGGAATTCCTCGAACGGGCTCAGGTACGGATTCGCGTAGCCGAGCCCCACCACGAAGCCCACCGCGACCTTGCCCTGCGCCATGTGATAGAGGAACGAGCCGCCGTACGTGTCGCGATCGAGCGGCCAGCCCGCGGTGTGGATCACGAGGCCGGGGACGTGCTTCCCGGGCGCGATTTCCCACAGTTCCTTCACGCCGATCCCGAAGACCTGCGGATCGCGGCCTTCGCGAAGCGCGAAGCGCTCCTGCAGCCGCTTGCCGAGATGGCCGCGCGCGCCTTCGGCGAAGAACGTGTACTTCGCATGCAGCTCGATGCCCGGCTGGTAGCGCGCGGTCTTCTCGCCGTTGCGGCCGATGCCCATGTCCCCGGTCGCCACGCCGCGCACCCGGCCATCCTCGGTGAAGAGCACTTCCGCGGCCGCGAATCCGGCGTAGACCTCGACGCCGAGGGCTTCGGCCTGCTGCCCGAGCCAGCGGCACAGGTTGCCGAGGCTCGCGACGTAGTTGCCCTGGTTGCGGAAGCAGGCCGGGAGCAGGGCGTGCGGCACCTTCCACGCGCCGCGCGCGGAAAGGAAGAGGAAGCGGTCTTCCGTCACCGGCTGCTCGAGCGGCGCGCCCTGCGCTTGCCAATCGGGGAAGAGCTCCGCGAGCGCGACGGGATCGATCACCGCGCCGGAAAGGATGTGCGCGCCGACCTCGGCGCCCTTTTCGAGCACGCAGACCGAGATCTCCCTGCCCGCCGCCGCCGCGAGCTGCTTCAGGCGGATCGCCGCCGCGAGGCCGGATGGGCCGGCGCCCACGACGACCACGTCGTAGGCCATCGATTCGCGTTCGGGCATGGGGCGGGAACTTTCGCCGGGCGGCGAGGGGTCGCAGGCAATGAGGGAATCATAGCAAAGCGATGTCCGACGCCCTGCACGTCGTCTGCCCCCATTGCGCGGCCGTGAACCGCGTCGTGCGCGAGCGGCTGGCTGCCGCGGTCTGCGGCAAGTGCAAGCAACGTCTCTTCGAAGGGCACCCGGCGGTGCTCACCGCGCAAAGCTTCGATCGTCAGGTCGGATCGAGCGACCTTCCCGTGGTGGTCGATTTCTGGGCCGCGTGGTGCGGCCCATGCCGCATGATGGCGCCCGCTTATGAGCAGGCCGCCGCGCGCCTCGAGCCGCGGGTACGCCTCGCGAAGCTCGACACCGAGGCGGCGCCGGAAATCGCGGCGCGCTACGGCATCCGCGGCATCCCGACGATGATCCTCTTCAAGGGCGGCCGCGAGGCGGCGCGGCAGGCGGGCGCGATCACCGACGTCGGCGGCCTCGTGCGCTGGATCGAATCCAACCTCTAGCAAAAGGGGGCTGTCCCCTTTATTCAGGCGTCGCCTTCGAGCACGCCGAACCGCGCGGGGACCCGCGCATAGAAGATGCGCAATTTCGCGGCCGACACCGCGTCGAGGAGCTTTTGCGCTTCGTCGCCGGTGACGATGAATTCCACCTCGACGGTGAGGTCGCCCGCGAGCTCGAAGAACTTCGCCTCGTGCATCACGCCATGGCGCCCGAAGCCCGCCATCGCCTTGAACGCGGTGCCGCCGTGGATGCCGAGGCGCTTCGCTTCGCCGAGCAGCCATTCGTAGAGCAGCACGCCGCCAACCTTGCGATCCTCGTGCGTGTAGAAGCGCAGGAACTCGCCGTTCATCGCAGCCTCGCGCCGAAGGCGAAGCTCGCGAGCGCGATGCCCGCGAGCGTGAGCGCGACGGAGCCCACGACGTGCAGCGCGACGAGGGCGCCGGTCCAGCCGAGCTGGCCGCGCGTGAGGAGCGTGGCGGTTTCCGCCGAGAAGGTGGAGAACGTGGTGAGCCCGCCGAGGAATCCGGTGGTGACGAGAAGGCGCGCCTCGGGCCCCAGCGCCTCGTAGTGGCTGAACACCGCCATCGCGATGCCCATGAGAAAGCCGCCGAGCAGGTTCGCCGCGAGCGTGCCGAGGGGAATCGTGGGGAAGACCGGGTTGAGCAGGGTGCCCAGCCCCCAGCGCAGCCACGCGCCGATCGCCGCTCCCGCGCCCACTGCCACGAACGATTGCATCATCGATCCCCCGCAAGCCAGCGATTGAGCACCGCACGCGCCTCGATCGCGATCTCGCTCGCCGTGAGTCCCACCGGGCCGAGCCCGCGTGCCACGCACGCATCGGCCGCGGCGCCATGCAGGCACACCGCGTACTGCAGCGCGCGGCGCGGTTCCATTCCCTGTGCGAGCAACGCGCCGATGATACCCGCGAGGACGTCGCCACTTCCCGCCGTCGCAAGGCCGGGATTGCCGGTCGCGTTGACGGACCACGTGCCGTCGGCGAAGGCGCAGATGCTGCCGGCGCCCTTGAGGACCACGTGCGCGTCGAAGCGCCGCGCGATCTCGAGCGCCGCCGCAAGGCGATCGTCCTGCACGCTCGCGGTCGTCGTGGCGAGGAGCCGCGCCGCCTCCGCGGGGTGGGGCGTGAGGATCGTCGGGCCCTTGCGTGCGTTGCGCCATTCTCGTTGCAACACCTCGTTGGCCGCGATCGTATTGAGCGCATCCGCATCGAGCACCAGCGGCTTGGGGAGGGCGATCAGCGTGGGAAGGATCGTGCG
>JAICTR010000445.1 GCA_025936275.1 Burkholderiales bacterium | reverse complement strand
GCGCGAGCGAGGCGATGTCGAGCAGGTCCGCCTGCACCACGATGCACGAGCCGCGGCGCTTCGACTCGAGTTCCGCGCGCAGCGCCTCGGCTTCCCGGCGCGAGCGATGGCAATGCAGCGCCACGCGCGCCCCGGCTTCGTGCAGGCGGCGCGCGACGACCGCGCCGATGCGGCGCGCGGCGCCGGTCACGAGGACCGCTCGATCCTGCATGCTATAGTCGATTCGCCAGCGAGAAAAACGAAAGCGAAGTGTAGCCCAAGGCTCCACGATGACGCTCACCGCCGACCCGGTCCTGCCCGCGCCCACCCCCGAAGCCGCCGCGCATTCGCGCCTCGTCGGCGAATACATCGCGGCGGACATCCTCGATGCCGGCGGCTGGATTCCCTTCTCGCGCTACGTGGAGCTCGCGCTCTACGCGCCCGGGCTCGGCTACTACGCCGCGGGGGCGCGCAAGTTCGGCGCCGAAGGCGATTTCGTCACCGCGCCGGAGATCTCGCCCTACTTCGGGCGCTGCGTCGCGATGCAGGCGCGCCAGGTGCTGCAGGCGGTGGGGGGCGACATCCTCGAGCTGGGCCCCGGCTCGGGTGCGCTCGCGGCGGAAGTGTTCGCGGAGCTCAAGGCGGCGGGCGCGGCGCCGCGCAACTACTTCATGCTCGAGGTGAGCCCGGACCTTCGCGAGCGCCAGCACGCGCTGCTCGCCGAGCGCCACCCGGAAGATCTCGGGCGCTTCACCTGGCTCGACACGCTGCCGATGCAGTTCCGCGGCTTCGTGGTCGCGAACGAGGTGCTCGACGTCGTGCCGTTCGCGCTCGCGCATCGTGCGCAGGGCGGCGAGCTTCGCGAGCGCGGCGTGATCCTCTCCGACGCGGGCTTCGCGTGGGACGACCAGGCGCTCGGCGAGGGCGAGCTGCTGCGCCGCGCCTGCGCGGTCTTTCCGCCCGGCGCCTACGAGTACCTCTCCGAGGTCTCGCTTCCCGCCGAGGCGCTGGTGCGCAGCATCGCGACGGTGCTCGAGGCCGGCGTCGCGCTCTTCATCGACTACGGATTCCCGCAGCGCGAGTACTACCATCCGCAGCGCTCGATGGGCACGCTGCGTTGCCACTACCGCCATCGCTTCCACGGCGATCCGTTCTTCCTGCCGGGGCTGCAGGACATCACCGCGCACGTGGACTTCAGCGCGATGGCGCGCGCCGCCGAGCAGGGCGGCGCCGAGATCGAGGGCTTCACCACGCAGGCGCATTTCCTCATCTCGTGCGGGCTCGCGGTGATGGTGGCGGAGAACGATCCGGAGGCGACGCTCTCGCGGTTGAAGGCGAACAGCGCCGTGCACCGCCTGATCGATCCGTCCGAGATGGGCGAGCTCTTCAAGGCGCTCGCGATCGGCAAGGGCATGCAGGGGCCGCTCCTGGGGTTCCAGGCGGCGCGGCCGCTTGCGCTCTAGGCCGGTCGCATCAAGGCGTGCGTTTGGGAATCGCGAGGCCCCGCTGCACCGCGGGCCGCGCGACGAACGCATCGAGCACCCGCTTCACGTTGGCGAAGCGATCGAACTCCACCAGGTCGCCCGCGCCGTAGAAGCCGACCAGGTTCCGCACCCACGGAAAGGTCGCGATGTCGGCGATGGTGTACTCGTTGCCCACGATCCACGCGCGGCCCTCGAGATGGCGTTCGAGGACCGCGAGCAGCCGCTTCGCCTCGTTCACGTAGCGCTCGCGCGGGCGCTTGTCCTCGAAGTCCTTGCCGGCGAACTTCACGAAGAAGCCCACCTGCCCGAACATCGGCCCGATGCCGCCCATCTGGAACATCAACCACTGCAGCGCCTCGTAGCGCGCTGCGCCGGTGGGCATCAGGCGTCCCGTCTTCTCGGCGAGGTAGACGAGGATCGCGCCGGACTCGAAGAGCGGCAGCGGCTCGCCGCCGGGGCCGTGCGGGTCGATGATCGCCGGAATCTTGTTGTTGGGATTCAAGGAGAGGAACTCGGGCGACATCTGGTCGTGGGTCTCGAAGCTCACCAGGTGCGGCTCGTACGGGAGCGCGAGCTCTTCGAGCGCGATCGAGGCCTTCACGCCGTTGGGCGTGGGCAGCGAGTAGAGCTGGATGCGGTCCGGATGCCGTGCCGGCCACTTGCGCGTGACGGGGAAATCGGCGAGGGAGGCCATGTTGCCGTATCAGGCCTTCAGCGACGCCAGCACTTCCTCGAGCATCTTCTTCGCGTCGCCGAAGAGCATGCGGTTGTTCTCCTTGTAGAAGAGCGGGTTGTCGACGCCGGCGTAGCCCGAGGCCATGCTGCGCTTCATCACGATCGAGGTCTTGGCCTTCCACACTTCCAGCACCGGCATGCCGGCGATGGGGCTCGAGGGGTCGTCCTGCGCGCTCGGGTTCACGATGTCGTTCGCCCCGATCACCATCGCGACGTCCGTAT
>JAICTR010000211.1 GCA_025936275.1 Burkholderiales bacterium | reverse complement strand
GATCGAAGCCTCCGTGGCGCCGCAGAACCTGAAGAATCACCCATGCCCATCGGTCCAGCGAACCGCAGATATCAACCAGGATCAGCCCTTGCTTCCATGCGCGCCACAGCGCACCAAGTTCCTCGACTCTAAACTTCTTCATTGAACACCTCCCGCGTGAGATTCAAGCAGAGGTGTTGCAACGACGGGTTTACATCACCCTGTCCCCGATTTCCCTAGCGGCGGAACTGCGCGAGGACCGAGGAGGTCCAGGTGAGCCGCTCGATGAGCGTCCGCAGGAACTCGCGGTTGAAGCGCAGCTGGCAGCCCTCCGAGAGCGACTCCAGGTGCGCGGACTGGATCTTCAGGAGCTGCACCTCCGAGACCGAGATGATCGAGGCCGAGCGCCGCGCGCGGTCGCCCGAGAGGTAGGCCATCTCGCCGAAGCAGTCGCCTTCCTTGAGGACGTTCAAAAGCTTGCCGTCCTTCACCACCTTCACCTGGCCGCCGACGATGATGAAGAAGGCCTGGCCGATCTCGCCCTCGAGGAGCAGGTTCTCGTCGCGCGAATGCACTTCCCAGACCGCGCCGCGCAGCACCTCCCAGAGCTCGGCGTCGCGGAACTCGCGGAAGAAGGGCAGCGAGCGCAGCTTGTTGAACTTCTCCGTCGAGCTGATCTCGTGGGAGTAGCGCTCGAGCTGCGGAAAGGTGTTCGCGAGCTCGCTCGCCATCTCGAACCAGGTCGCGTAGCGGACCTTCGGGTCCTTGTGCATCGCCTTCTTCACGATCTCGACCAGCTTGTCCGGAAGGTCGGGGCGCAGCGTCTCGATGGGGACCGGGTCCTCGTTGAGGATCTTGTTGATCATCGAGACCGAGTTCTCGGCGCGGAACGGGAGCTTGCCGGTGAGGAGCTCGTACATCACGACGCCGAGCGAGTAGATGTCGGACTGCACGCTCGGCCCTTCCTCGTTGATCTGCTCGGGCGACATGTACGCCGGCGAGCCGAGGAAGCCGTCGATCTGCGTATGCGTCGCGTGCGAGATCTTCGCCGTGCCGAAGTCGCTGATCTTGATGTCGTCGCGCTCGGACAGCAGGATGTTCGCGGGCTTGATGTCGCGGTGGATCACGCCGTTCTGGAACGCGTAGTCGAGCGCGCGGCACATCTTGAAGATCACCAGCACCGCCTGGCGCACCGGCAGCAGGTTCGTCTCGCTGCAGAACTTCTTGAGCGAGCCGCCCGGCACGTACTCCATCACGATGTAGCGCTGGTCGCCGTCGACCACCGCGTCGTACACGCCGACGATGTTGGGGTGGTTCAACTTGCCGGCGAGCGAGGCTTCGTTGAGGAACAGCTTCTCGAAGCGCTTCGCCTCCTCGTCGGCCATCTCCGCGTCGCTCTTCGCGACCTTCACGGCGACGCGCCGCTCGTTGAACGGGTCCTCGCCGAGGTACACGACCGCCGAAGCGCCCTGTCCGAGCTCGGAGAGGATCGTGTACTTGCCGATCTTGGCGGGACGTTCTGGCACGGCGGGAGGTTGTTGTTTCGCGCGGCGGGAGCGCGTTTGCGCGAGCAGTTTAACCGATCGTTAACGGCGCCGCCGTGAAGTGCGGCACAGCGTCAGCCGTGCCTCGCGACCAACTCCCTCGCCAGGGCGAGAAAGCCCTCGGTCCGGATGTCGGCGACCGCGAGCGGCGTGGCGGTCGCGGCGTCGCGGTAGTTGCGGTCGAGGGAGCGGCGGTAGGCGGGATCGTAGTGGCTCGCGAGGAGGTCCGAGACCAGCGCCTGCCAGGCGCCGCGCTGCAGGTCGGCGATCCAGCCATCGATGCGCGCCGCGCCGTGCAGCGCCGAGAGGCAGCGCAGCTTCTCCGCGAGGAGCTCGGGGCGCGCCACGAAGTGGGCGTATTCCTCGAGGAGCAACGCCACGCGCGAGGCTTCGCTCGCCTCGAGGCGGAAGCAGCGCGAGGCGCGCATGCGCTCGATGAGCCGCTCGGGCACGCGCAGGTTCCCCACCTTGCGGCTCTCCGATTCGACCCATACCGGGCGCGATGCATCGAATGCCGAGAGCCCCGTCCAGAGCGCCGTCTCGAACGACTTCTGCGAGGGCTGCGGCGCATCGGGCAGCTCGCCCAGCACGCTCCCGCGATGCGCGGCGAGCACCTCGAGGTCGAGGACCTGCGCGCCGGCTTTCGCGAGGCTTTCGAGGAGCCGGCTCTTGCCCGAGCCCGTTGCGCCGCAGACCACGTGAAAAGTGAAGCGCTCGGGCATCGCCTCGAGGCCGGCGACCACTTGGCGGCGGAACGCCTTGTAGCCGCCGTCGAGCCGCACCGCGTTCCAGCCCACCTGGCGCAGCACGTGGACGAGCGAGCCCGAGCGCCCGCCGCCGCGCCAGCAGTAGACCAGCGGGCGCCACGTGCGCGGACGATCGGCGAAACGCGCCTCGATCACGGCGGCGATGTTGCGCGCGGCGAGCGGCGCACCGAGGCGCTTCGCCTCGAACGCGGAGCGCTGCTTGTATACCGTGCCCACGAGCGCGCGCTCCGCGTCGTCCAGCACCGGGGTGTTGACCGCGCCGGGCAGGTGGTCGTCGGCGAACTCCGCGGGGCTGCGCGCATCGAGCACCTCGTCGAAGGCGCGGATTTCTTCGAGCGTGAGCGGCGTCGCGGCCGTCGCCTCGGGCCGCTCGCGATGGAACGGCAGCTCCGTCACGAGCGCTCCTTCGCGAGCACGCGCGAGAGCGTGGTCCACACGTTGTCGAGGATGCGCGGCTGCGCGGCGGCCGTCGGATGCAGCTGGTCGGCCTGGAAGAGGTCGCGATGCTCGACGATGCCGGCGAGCAGGAACGGCACCAGCGGCACCGCCTCGGCATGCGCGAGCTCGCCGTACACCGCCCGGAACTCGGCCGCGTAATCGATGCCATAATTCGGCGGAATCATGATGCCCACCAGCACGGGCCGCGCGCCGGCCTTGCGCACCAGCGCGATCATGCGCTCGAGGTTGGCGCGAATCTGCGCGATCGGCTGGCCGCGCAGCGCATCGTTGGCGCCGAGCTCGATCACCACCACCGCGGGACGGTGCCGCGCGAGATCCGCGGGAAGCCGGGCGAGGCCGCCCGCCGTCGTCTCGCCGGAAACGCTCGCGTTCACCACTTTCCATGGCAGCGCCTCGCGCGCGATGCGCTTCGCGAGCAGGCTCACCCATCCCGCGTCGGCGGCGATGCCGTAGGCGGCGGAGAGGCTGTCGCCGAACACCATCACCGTGCGCGCGGCGAGCGCGGGCGCGGCGAGCGCGAGGAGCGCCGCCGCGAAGGCCAGGCGGCGCGCGCAAGCGAGCAGGGGAGATCGCACTTGGAAGCGGAGCGGGGGGTGGAGAAGGGCATTGTGACGGCAGAGGGCTTGACCAAACAAGTCGCCACGCCGGACCACGTGCTCACGATCGTGCGCGACGCGAGCTTCTCGATCGCGGCCGGAGAAGCGGTCGCGATCCTCGGCGCTTCCGGCTCGGGCAAGTCGACGCTCCTCGGATTGCTGGCGGGCCTCGACGTCCCGACGCAGGGACGCGTGCGGATCGATGGCGAGGATCTCTTCGCGTTGAGCGAGGATGGGCGCGCGCGGCTGCGCGGGCGCATGGTGGGCTTCGTGTTCCAGTCGTTCCAGCTGCTGCCGGCGTTGACCGCGCTCGAGAACGTGATGCTGCCGCTCGAGCTCGCGGGCGGCGCGGACCCGGGCGTGCGTGCCGAGGCCATGCTCGAGCGCGTGGGCCTCGGCGAGCGGCTCGGCCACTATCCGCGCCAGCTCTCCGGCGGCGAGCAGCAGCGGGTCGCCGTGGCACGCGCGTTCGTGAGCGAGCCCGCGCTGGTCTTCGCCGACGAGCCCACCGGCAACCTCGATTCCGCGACCGGCGAGCACGTGATCGAGCTCCTCTTCGAGATGAACCGCGAGCGCGGGACGACGCTCGTGCTCGTCACGCACGATGCCGACCTCGCGAGGCGCTGCGACCGGCGGCTGCACATCTCCGCGGGTTCCATTTCCCATGAGGATTGAGGCAGCGTGAAGCGCCTGAAGATGTCGGCGAGGATGCTGCGCCGCAACTGGAGCGCCGGCGAGCTGCGCGTGCTCCTCGCCGCACTCTTCATCGCGGTGGCGAGCGTCACCACCGTCGGCTTCTTCGCCGATCGCGTGCAGGCGGCGCTCGACCGCCAGGCGAACGAGCTCCTCGGCGGCGACCTCGTGGTGCGCGCCGACCATGCGGTGCCGGAGGCGTTCGCAAAGCGCGCGCGAGATGATGGCCTGGAGGTCGCGCGCACCGCGACCTTTCCCAGCATGGTGGCTTCATCGGGCGGCACGAACCTCGCGGAGATCCGCGCGGCCTCCGGCAACTTCCCGCTGCGCGGCAAGATCCGCATCGCCGATCGCGTGGGCGGCGCGGAGCGCGTCGCCGAGGGCGCGCCGCGCCCCGGCACGGTGTGGATCGCGCCGGCGCTCGCCGGGCGCCTGGGGATCGGCGTCGGCGACCGGCTGAAGGTCGGACGCGCGGAACTCGAGGTGGCGGCGATCATCGCGCGCGAGCCCGACAGCGTGCTCGACTACTTCGGCATCGCGCCGCGCCTGCTGATGAACGAGGCGGACCTTCCCGCGACGCAGTTGATCCAGGTGGGAAGCCGCGTGACGTATCGCGTCCTGCTCGCCGGCACACAGAAAGCGGTCGAGCGCTATCGCGCCGCGATGGCGCCCGCGCTCGCGCGCGGCGAGCGCATGGAGGGCGTGCGCGATTCGCGAAGCGAGGTGCGCGCGGCGCTCGAGCGCTCGCAGCGCTTCCTCGGCCTCGCCTCGCTCCTCTCGGTGGTGCTCGCCGCGGTGGCGGTCGCGCTCGCCGCGCGCCGCTTCACCGAGCGCCAGGCCGATGCCGCGGCGATGATGCGTTGCCTGGGCGCGACGCAATCGGACATCGTGGCGTTGAACGGCTGGCAGTTCGCGATGCTCGGCATCGCGGGTTGCGCCCTGGGATGCCTCGCGGGCTACGCGGCGCAGGCGGTGCTCGCGCATTGGCTCGCGAGCTTCTTCACCGTGGCGCTGCCGTTGCCATCGCCGTGGCCGGCGCTGCGCGGCGTGCTGATCGGGTTCGTGCTCCTCTTCGGCTTCACGCTGCCGCCGCTCCTGCGGTTACGCAACGCGCCCACGCTGCGCGTGCTGCGTCGCGACGTGGCGTGGGTGGAACCGTCCAGCCTCGGCGCGTTCGGCCTGGGCCTCGCGCTCCTCGCCGTGCTCATCGCGTGGCAGGCGGGCGATCCCAAGCTCGCGGCGATCTCGCTCGGCGGTTTCGCGGCGGCGCTCGTCGCATGCGCGCTCGTGGGATACGGGCTCATTCGTCTCGCGGCCGGCGCGCGCGGCGCGGCGCAAGGACCGTGGCGCTACGGGCT
>JAICTR010000534.1 GCA_025936275.1 Burkholderiales bacterium | reverse complement strand
TGATCGGATGCGGCAACGCCTTCCACAAATACCTCAAGCTGATCGAGCTGCAGCAATCGGGCCGCGGCAAGGAGGGCGCGTGATCCTCGTCACCGGCGGCGCGGGCTTCATCGGCGCGAACTTCGTCCTCGGCTGGATCGCCGCGACCGGCGAGCCGGTCGTGAGCCTCGACAAGCTCACGTACGCCGGCAACCTCGGGAACCTGGCCTCCCTCGCCGGCGATGCGCGGCACGGGTTCGTGCACGGCGACATCGCCGATCGCGCGGCCGTGCAACGCCTGCTCGCGGAGCACCGGCCGCGCGCGATCGTGCACTTCGCCGCCGAGAGCCACGTCGACCGTTCGATCCACGGGCCGGGCGCCTTCGTGCAGACCAACGTGGTCGGCACCTTCGAGCTGCTCGAAGCGGCGCGCGGCTACTGGATGGAGCTCGCCGCCGAGGAGCGCGAGCGCTTTCGTTTCCTGCACGTCTCCACCGACGAGGTGTACGGATCGCTCGCCGAGGATGACCCGGCCTTCACCGAGGAGACGCCGTACGCGCCGAACAGCCCCTACTCCGCCTCCAAGGCGGCGTCGGACCACATGGTGCGCGCCTATCGGCATACCTACGGACTGCCGACGCTCACCACCAACTGCTCGAACAACTACGGCCCCTACCAGTTTCCCGAGAAGCTCATCCCGCTCGTGATCGCCAACGCGCTCGAGGGAAAGCCGCTGCCGGTGTACGGCGACGGGCGCCAGGTGCGCGACTGGCTCTACGTCGGCGACCACTGCGAGGCGATCCGCGTCGTGCTCGAGCGCGGGCGTCCCGGCGACACGTACAACATCGGCGGCAACTCCGAGCGGCGCAACCTCGAGGTGGTGCACGCGATCTGCGATGCGCTGCAGGAGGCGCGCCCGCGCGAGGGCGGCTACCGCGCGCTGGTGCAGTTCGTGAAGGACCGTCCCGGGCACGACCGGCGCTACGCGATCGACGCGGCGAAGATCCGGCGCGAGCTCGGCTGGGCGCCGCGCGAATCGTTCGCCTCGGGCCTCGCGAAGACGGTGCGCTGGTACCTCGATCACGGTGCCTGGGTCGCTCAGGTGAAGAGCGGCCAGTACCGCGAGTGGCTGGAGCTCAACTACGCCGCACGGAGCGCCGCATGAACCGCAAGGGCATCATCCTCGCCGGCGGCTCCGGCACGCGCCTCTATCCCGCGACGCGCGTGATCTCCAAGCAGCTGCTGCCGGTGTACGACAAGCCGATGGTGTACTACCCGCTCGCGACGCTCATGCTCGCCGGCATCCGCGAGATCCTCGTGATCTCCACGCCGCAGGACACGCCGCGCTTCGCGGAGCTCCTGGGCGACGGCAAGGACTGGGGCCTCTCGCTTTCATACGCGGTGCAGCCGCGGCCCGAGGGGCTCGCGCAGGCGTTCGTGATCGGCGCGCCGTTCATCGGCGAGGACCGCTCGTGCCTGATCCTCGGCGACAACATCTTCCACGGCCACGGCCTCCAGGACGCGCTCGGGAAGGCGGCCACCGTCGAGGACGGGTGTGTCCTCTTCGGGTACAACGTCAAGGACCCGGAGCGCTACGGCGTGGCGGACGTG
>JAICTR010000181.1 GCA_025936275.1 Burkholderiales bacterium | reverse complement strand
TCGATACGCAAATCGGCGGGCAGGGCGATCGACACGTTACGGCCCGCGTGCGCGAAATCCACGTCGAGGGTCGCGGATCCATGCGCCCATCTCACGCCGAGCAGGTTGCCGAACGAGATGAACGCGTGCGTGCCGATGAGGACGCAGCCCGCCCGGAAGAATCCGTACTCCGCGAGGCGCTTGATCAACCTGAAGTGCCTGGGCGCGGTCGGCGCGCAACCCAGCGCGATCGCGGATTGCGCCTGCGGCGCGAGCGGCTTCTGGCGGCGGGACTCTCCGAACCGCTCGACCAGCGCCCGCACGCGCTCTTCGTCCGGGCCCACGTACGAAAGGCGAACCTTGCCGCCCGGTTCCCGATAACCAAAATACCAGTAGGCCTGCCCCTTGCGCACGAGCTTCTGGAAGCTGCCGACCAGCCCGCCGAGCGCGTTCGACGTCTCGAACGCTCGCGTCTGCTCGGCGAGCTCCGCATAGGCGGTCTGCGCGGAGAGGGCAAGCTCGGCATAGCGCATGGTTGCTAAACATTTTACATATTTGTTTAGCAACCGACAAACGCGCTCAGCGCTTCTTCGCGAAATCCCCCGCCTTGAAGATGCTCACCTTCTCCGGATGGATGTACTTGCGGAACGCCGCGTTCACCTGGTCCAGCGTGAGCGCCTTGATCCGCTCCTCCATCCGCTTGCTGAACTGGAAGGTGCGGCCGAGGTAGAGGTATTCCGCCCAGCCCGCCGCGAGCACGTCGTCCTGCGAGCGGTTCTGCGCGCGCACCTGGAGGTTGCCGGACTTCGCCGCGTCCAGCTCGGCCTGCGTGAACCCGTCCTTCAGCGCGCGGGCGAGCTCCTCGCGGAACGCCTTCTCCACCTTCGCGATGTTCTGCGGCGCGGCGATCGCATACACGTCCCACGAGCCCGCGCGGTCGATGGAGCCCACCTCGAGGCCCGAGCCCACGCCGTAGGAAAGGCCCTCCTTCTGGCGGATGCGCAGCATCAGCCGCGAGTCGAAGCCCGCGCCGCCGCCGAAGATGTAGTCGGCGATGTAGAGCGCGGGATAGTCCGGATCGTCGTCGCGCATCTCGATGTTCTCGCGCGCGAGGAAGACGGCGTTCTCCTTGTCGGGCGTCTCGATCGACTTCTCGACCGGCGGGATGTCGCGGAACTCGCGCGTCACCTGCGCGAAGCGCACCTGCGGCTCCCAGCCCGCGAAGAGCTCCTTCAGCTGCGCCTCTACCTTCGCCTCGTCGAAATCGCCGACGATCGCGATGTCCGCGGGATCGGCGCCGTAGAAGCGATCGTGGAAGCGCTTCGCGTCCTCGAGCTTCACGTGCTTCGCGTTCTCGAGCGATTCGTGGATCGACGGCGCATGGCGCCAGTCGCCCTTCGGGTAGGTGTTGAAGGCCTGCGCCAGCGCATCGCCCGCGAGCGCGGTGGGCTCGGAGAGTTGCGACTCGATGCCGGTCACGGTCTGGCGGCGCAGCTGCTCGAATTCGGCCGGATCGAAGCGCGGATGCGCGAGCACTTCGGCCACCAGCTTCAACGCGCCCTCGAGGTTCGGCCGCGTCGTCTGGAAGCCCGCCGAGGGGCCGCCCACGCGCCCGGAGATGTGCAGCTTCTCGAACGCATCGGAGAGCTCGGCGCGCGTGAGGCGCTCGGTGCCGCGCGAGAGCATCTGCCCCGCGAAGGCGGCGTTGGTGCGCTCGCCGAAGAGCGCCTTCTCGTTGCCGATGTGCAGCCGGATCGCGACGTTCACGGTCTCGCCGCGGTTCTTCTTCGCGAGCAGCGCCACCTTCACCGGGCCGAACTGCAGGCGTTTGGTGCGCGTGTCGATGTTGTCCTGCGAGGGATCGAACGCCTCGGCCTGGCTCGTCGCCGCCTTCGCCTTGAAGTCCTTCATTACGGCCGAGACCGCGGGCGTGGCCGGAACCTCGGCGCGCTGCGGATTGTCCTCGGGAATGAAAAGGCCGGTGGTGCGGTTGTCGCGCTTGAAGTATTCGCGCGAGACGCGCTGCACGTCCTCGGCCTTCACCGTCGGCACCTTGTCCCGCGCCTCGAAGAAGAGGCGCCAGTCGCCCAACGCGATGTACTCCGAGAGCTCGAGCCCGATCCGCTCGGGATCGGCGAGCGTCTTCTCGACGTCGTTCAGCATCGAGATGCGCGCGCGCTCCATCTCCTCCGCGGTGGGCGGCTGCGCGCCGAAGCCCTCGATCTCCTTCGCCATCGCCTCGCGCACCGGGCCCAGCGGCGCGTCCTTCTTCACCACCGCGCCGAAGATCATGAGCCCGGGATCGTGCCCCATCAGCGGATAGGCGAAGACCTGCGTGGCGAGGCCCTTCTCGACCAGCGCCTTGTGCAGCCGCCCGGTCGGCACCTGGCCCAGGATGAAGCTCGCGAAGGAGAGCGCGTCCGAGTCCGGATGGATGCTCGACGGCACGTGGTACGCCATCGCGATCAGCTGGATGTCGCCCTTGCGGCGCACGGTGACCTCGCGTGGGCCGTCCTGGGTCGGCTCCACGGTCCAGAAGGTCGGCCGCGTGAAGGCGGGCTTCGGAATGCGGCCGAAAGTCTTCGCGATCTCGGCGAGCGCCTTCTGCGGATCGAACTTGCCCGCGATCAGGAGCACCGCGTTATCGGGCTGGTAGTAGAGGTGGTAGAAGGCCTGCAGGTGCGGGATGTCGACGTTCTCGATGTCGCTGCGGTTGCCGATCGTGGAGCGGCCGTACGCGTGCCAGTCGAAGGCGACGCTCTGCAGGCGCTTGAGGAGCACCGAGCCGGGCGAGTTCTCGCCCTTCTCGTACTCGTTGCGCACCACGGTCATCTCGCTGTCGAGGTCGCGGCGCGAGATGAACGAGCTCACCATGCGGTCGGCCTCGAGCCCGATCGCCCAGGCGAGGTTGTCGTCGCTCGCCTTGACCAGCTCGTAGTAGTTGGTGCGGTCGAGCGACGTGGTGCCGTTGAAGCGCGCGCCGCGCACGTTGTACTCCTGGTCGATGTGCGGGTGCGTCGGCGTCCCCTTGAACATCAGGTGCTCGAGGAGGTGCGCCATGCCCGTCTCGCCGTAGTTCTCGAAGCGGCTGCCGACCTTGTACGTGATGTTCACCGTGATGGTGGCCTTCGACGGATCGGGGAACAGCAGCACCTTGAGCCCGTTGGGCAGCCGGTACTCGGCGATGCCTTCGACCTCGGTGGTCTTGCGAATCTCGGAGACCGCGATCGGCGGCCCGAGCTTCACGTCGAACGCGGCGTGCTGCGGGGCTTCGGCCGGGGCGTCCTTCGCGATGGCGAGCGAGGGCAAAAGGGCGAGCAAGGCTGCCGCAAGGAATGCGGCGACGGGACGGGGGAATCGCATGGGAAGGAAGGGAAAGCGCCGAAAGCGGCGATTATGGCAAAGGCGTGAAGGGAAAGTCTGACAGCGGTGCGCCGCGAGGGTTGCCGCACCGGCCTCTCGCGTTTTCGCCACGCCCTGGGCGCATGACGTCATGCGCCATGACGCGGCTCACCTCAACCGAGGCGCCGGCGCCTCGCTTCGTAAAGACAGATGCCGCTCGCGACGCTCACGTTGAGGCTTTCGACCGTGCCCAGCATCGGGATCGACACCAGCAGGTCGCAGCTTTCCTTGGTGAGGCGGCGCAGGCCTTCGCCCTCGGCGCCGAGCACGAGGCCGATCGCGCCGTCGAGCTTCGCCTGGTAGATCGACTGCGGCGCGGCGTCGTCGGCGCCGATGAGCCAGATGCCGCGCTCCTTCAGGTCGCGCATCGTGCGCGCGAGGTTCGTCACCACGATGTAGGGCACCGATTCGGCCGCGCCCGAGGCGACCTTGAACGCGGCGGTGGTGAGGCCGACGCTGCGGTCCTTGGGCGCGATCACCGCGTGCGCGCCCGCGCCGTCGGCCACTCGCAGGCAAGCGCCGAGGTTGTGCGGATCCTGCACACCGTCGAGCACCAGCAGGAGCGGCGGCTCCTCGAGCCCTTCGAGCACGTCCTCGATGAACTTCGGCATGTCGAGGGGCTCGGCGGGCGCCACGACGCCCTGGTGGCGGACGCCCCCCGCCATGCCGTCGAGGCGCTTCATGTCGACCGGGATCACGCGCACGTTGGCGCGCTTCGCCGCCCCGCGCAGGTCCTTCACGCGCTGGTCCTTGCGCTCCGCATCGACGTAGATCTCGTGGATCGTCTCGGGCCGCTGGCGAAGGCGGCTCGTGACGGCGTGGAATCCGGTCAGGTTTTTCATCGGCGTTTGCGACCCTCTCCCCGGCCCTCTCCCAAGGGAGAGGGAGGCGCCACGAGTACGAAATCGATCTTCGACTGCTCGAGGTTCACGCGCACCACCTTCACGCGCACGCGCCCGCCGAGCTGGTAGCGAACGCCGCTCCTCTCGCCGCGCAGCATGTGGCGCGCGCCGTCGAACTGGAAGTAGTCCTGGCCGAGGTCGGAGATGTGCACCAGCCCGTCGACGTGCAGGCCGTCCAGCGTCACGAAGAGGCCGAAGCTCGTGACCCCGCTCACGGTGCCCTCGAACTCCTCGCCGACGTGGTCCTGCATGTAGTAGCTCTTGAGCCAGGCCTCGACGTCGCGCGTGGCGTCGTCGGCACGGCGCTCGGTCTCGGAGCAATGGCGCCCGAGCTGCTCGAGCTCGCCCGCGTCGTAGCGCTTGCCCGCGAGCACCGCCTTGATCGCGCGATGCACCAGCAGATCCGGGTAGCGGCGGATCGGCGAGGTGAAGTGCGCGTACGCCTCGTAGGCGAGGCCGAAGTGGCCCACGTTCTCGGGGCTGTACACCGCCTGCGAGAGCGAGCGCAGCATCACCGTCTGCAGCATGCCCGCGAAGGGCTTGCCCTTGATGCGCTCGAGGAGCGCCGCGTAGTCCTTCGCCTGCGGCTTCTCGCCGCCGGCGAGCGTGAGCGCGAAGTCCTTGAGCATGGAGCGCAGCGCCTCGAGCTTCTCCGGCGTCGGCCCCTCGTGCACGCGGTAGAGCGTGGGCTGCCGGTTCTTCTCGAGGAAGTCGGAGGCGCTCACGTTCGCGGCGAGCATGCATTCCTCGATCAGGCGATGCGCGTCGTTCCTCACCACCGGCACGATGCGCTCGATCTTGCCGTGCTCGTCGAAGACCATCTGCGTCTCGACGGTCTCGAAGTCGATCGCGCCGCGCTTCGCGCGCGCGCCGAGGAGCGCCTTGAACGCGCCGTGGAGGCTCTCGATGTTCGGCATCACCGATTCGGGCACCGGCGGATCGGCCTCGCGACCTTCGATCGCCGCGGCCACGCGGGTGTAGGTGAGGCGCGCGTGCGAATGAATCACGCCCGGATAGAAATCGTAATGGCGCACCACGCCCGCGGCGCCCACCTCCATCTCGCACACCATCACCAGGCGATCGACCTCGGGGCGCAGCGAGCAGAGCTCGTTGGAGAGCTCCTCGGGCAGCATCGGGATCACGCGGCGCGGGAAGTACACCGAGTTGCCGCGGTTGTACGCCTCCGCATCGAGCGCATCGCCGGGCTTCACGTAGTGGCTCACGTCGGCGATCGCCACCCACAGCTTGAAGGACTTCGCCTTGCGCTCGCAGTACACCGCGTCGTCGAAATCCTTCGCCGTCTCGCCGTCGATCGTCACGAACGGCAGCTCGCGCAGGTCGCGCCGGCCCTTGAGGTCCTTCGCCGCCACGGACTTCGGCAGCTTCCTCGCCTGCTCCAGCGCCGCCTTCGGCCATTCGTGCGGCAGGTCGTGCTTGCGCAGCGCGATCTCGATCTCCATCCCCGGATCGGCGTAGTTGCCCAGCACCTCGACCACGCGGCCGATCGGCTCGGCGTTCCGGGTCGGCTGCTCGACGATCTCGGCCACCACGACCTGTCCCTCGCGCGCGCCGTCGAGCGACTCCGGCATGATCAGGATGTCCTGGCTGATGCGCTTGTTCTCGGCGATCACGAACGCGACGCCGTGCTCGATGAAGAGGCGCCCCACGACCTTCGCGTTGGCGCGCTCGAGCACTTCCACGATCCCCGCCTCCTCGCGCCCGCGGCGGTCGACGCCCGTCACGCGCGCGAGCACCACGTCGCCGTGCAGCACCTTGTGCATCTGGCGCGGCTCGAGGAAGAGGTCGGCGCGCCCGTCCTCGGGGCGCAGGAACCCGAAGCCGTCCGGGTGACCCACGACCTTGCCCTTGATGAGCCCCGCCTTGTCCGGAAGGATGAAGGCGCCGCGGCGGTTCTTGAGGATCTGGCCTTCGCGCTCCATCGCCCCGAGGCGCCGCTCGAGGCCTTCGCGCTCGGCCGCGCCGCGCACGCCGAGCGCCTCGAAGACCTCGTCCTGCGTCATCGGCACGCCCGCGCGCGCGAGCTCGGCGAGGACCTCCTCGCGGCTCGGGATCTCGGTGGGATAGGCCTTCAGGCCCT
>JAICTR010000286.1 GCA_025936275.1 Burkholderiales bacterium | reverse complement strand
GCTCCCGCTCGCGCCGCTCACATCTGCCTGAAGCGATGCGCATAGGCGCGGCTCACGGCGAGCTCGGCGTTGCCGTGCCTCAAGCGCACGAAAACGCGGCCCGTGAGGTCGCGCCGCGTGGCCGCCACCTCGTTCATGTTCACGACGGTGCCGCGGTGGATCTGCCAGAACACCTCGCCATCCAACTGCGCGGCGAGCTCCGAAAGCGGCGTGCGGATCAGGTACTCGCCCGCGCCCGTCATGACGCAGGTGTACTTGTCCGAAGCCTGGAAGTACAGCACCTCGTCCACCGGGATCTGCTGCACGACCTCGCCCTTGAGGGCGCGCACCCAGCGCAGCTTCGGCGCCACGCCCGCCCCGGGAAGCGCGCGCGCGATCCGCTCCAGCACGTCGGCCATCGCCGGCGCCGCCTCGCTGCTCGCGATGCCGCGCTTCAGCCGCTCCACGCAGCGCGCGAGACGCTCGTCCGAGACCGGCTTCAGCAGGTAGTCGACCGCCTCGCGCTCGAAGGCCTCGACCGCGTATTGGTCGTAGGCCGTGACGAACACCACGTGCGTGCGCGGATCGATGCGGCGCGCGATCTCGATCCCGGTGAGGCCGGGCATGCGGATGTCGAGGAACACGACGTCCGGCGCGTCGGCCTCGACCGCGCGCAGCGCCTCGAGGCCGTTGGACGCAAGGTCGAGGATCTCGAGCGTGGGCCAGAGCGCGTGCAGCCGGTCGCGCAGATCCTCGGCGAGGTTCGCCTCGTCGTCGGCGATGAGCGCGCGCGGGCTCATGCCGGAATGGTGATCGTCACGCGCGTGCCGCAGGGCCGGTTCTCGCCGATCGAGAGCGCGGCGCGCTCGCCGTACAGGCCGCGCAGGCGATCGCGCAGGTTGGTGAGGCCGACGCCGCCGCGCGTGGCGGGCGCGAACCCCACGCCGGTGTCGCGGATCTCGATCACCACCGCATCCGCCGCGCGGCGCGCCGCGAATTCCACGCGCCCGCCCTCGACCTTCGGCTCGATGCCGTGGCGGATCGCGTTCTCCACCACCGGCTGCAGCAGCATCGGCGCGATCGAAAATCCCGCCACGTCGTCGGGGACCTCGAGCCCGTACTGGAGCCGCGCGCCCATGCGCACGCGCAGCACGTCGAGGTAGGCGCCGATCAGCTCGCGCTCCGCGGCGAGGGTGGTCGTATCGCTGCGCGTCGCCGCGAGTGAAGCGCGCAGGAATCCGATGAAGCGCTCGAGCATGCGCTTGGCGGCCGCCGGATCGCGGTCGATGAGGCTCGACACGTTGGCGAGCGTGTTGAAGAGGAAATGCGGCTCGATCTGCGCCTGCAGCGCACGCAGGTTCGCGGCGAGCGTCTCGCGCCGGATCTGCTCGCTGTGCGCCTGGGCGCTCGCCTCCCGTTCGCGCGCATAGAAGACGAGGCTCATCATGAGCGACAGGATGAGGCTCGCCGCGATGATCGAGACGATCCATCCGGTGCTCGCGAACCAGTTGGCGAAGCCGATGTGCAGGACCCAATCGGTCGCCTGCAATCCCGCGATCATGCCGAGCGTGGGCACGACGGTGTAGTACAGGGTCTTCAGGGGCAGCCCGTGACGCAATGCGAGCGCCTCGATGCCGAGGATGCGGCCGCCCTCGAAGAGCGCGTGGATCGCGAAGCCGGCGAAGTTCGCGAGCACCAGGTAGATCCCGGCCATGCGCGCGGTGGGAAGCCGCCCGTTGATCGCGGCGGCCGCCACGAGCATCGCCGCGGCGATCATCACGTTCCAGATCGCGGTGTACGCGAGGTTGCGCAGGCGGCTCGGCGGAAGGCGCCGGAAGAAAGGGATCAGCTCCAGCGGGTGGAAGCCCGCGCCCTCGCAGCAGGTGTCGGGTACGTTCATGGCGCCATCCTACTGCGGGGCCGCGCGCGAACGCCCGGGCGATGCGACGGGCCGCCGCCGGAAGGCGCGAAACGGTAAAATGCTTCGCGAGCCGCGGGTGTAGCTCAATGGCAGAGCAGAAGCTTCCCAAGCTTACGACGAGGGTTCGATTCCCTTCACCCGCTCCAGCCCCGCGCTCGACCCTCCGAACCGACTAGCCCGCCGAACCGCCCGCTCCCCGCCGGGTCTACCCGCTTTCACCCTGCGGCGATCACGATGAACCTTCCCATCCGCCTGCCGCGCGAGGCCGGCGTGCCGCGCCGCGCGCTCGACATCCTGCTCGGCTTCGCCCTCGGTGCCGCGCTTGCGTACGCGCTGGAGCGCGCGCTCGCCGCGCACCGTTTGCGGCAATTCGAGGAACCGGTGGAAGACCCGCTCCTCCTCGAGCGTGTGCGGGCGGCGCTCGGCTGGACCATCGCCGATCCCGACGCGGTGGACCTGCGCGTGAGCGGCGGCACGGTGATCCTGCGCGGGCCCGCCACCGCCGAGCAGATCGCCGAGATGGTCGCGTGCGCCTCGCGAGTGCGGGGGGTGCGCGCCGTCGACAACCGCCTTTCGCCGGCGGGATGACGCCATGCCCCGCCTGCGCGACCTCGTGCAGCCGCTGACCGGCGGGCCCGGCGACTACGACGCGTTGATGGACCGCATCGGCGACGCGCGCATCGTGCTGATCGGCGAGGCGTCGCACGGCACGTACGAGTTCTATCACGAGCGCGCGCGCATCACGCGCCGCCTCATCGTCGAGAAGGGCTTCACGGCGGTCGCGGCCGAAGCGGACTGGCCCGATGCCTTCCGCGCCAATCGCTACGTGCGCGGGCGCGGCAAGGATCGCAGCGCCGACGAGGCGCTCGCGGGCTTCGAGCGTTTTCCCTCGTGGATGTGGCGCAACGAAGTGGTGGTCGATTTCGTGAAGTGGCTGCGCGCGCACAACGAGTCGCTCGAGGACGGGCAGCCCCAGGCCGGCTTCTACGGCCTCGACCTCTACAGCATGTTCACCTCGATGCAATCGGTGCTGCGTTATCTGGACGAGATCGACCCCGAGGCTGCACGACGCGCGCGCGATCGCTACGACTGCTTCGACCACTTCGCGGAAGATGCGCAAGCGTACGGCTACGCGACGAGCTACGGCATGCGCAAGGATTGCGAGGACGCTGTGGTGGCGCAGCTCGTCGACATGTCGCGGCGCTTGGGCGATTACGCGCGCGTCGACGGCACGGCGGCCGCCGAGGAATCGTTCTCCGCCGAACAGAACGCGCGCCTGGTGAAGAACGCCGAGGAGTACTACCGGTCCATGTTTCGCGGCCGCGTCTCGTCGTGGAACCTGCGCGACCGGCACATGGCCGAGACGCTCGAGGAGCTCGTCGCGCACCTCGAGGCGCGCGGCGGCGGCGCGAAGGTCGTGGTGTGGGCGCACAACTCGCACCTCGGCGATGCGCGCGCCACGGAGATGGGGGAGTCCGGGGAGCTCAACCTCGGCCAGTTGGCGCGCGAGCGCTACGGATCCGAAGCGCTGAACATCGGCTTCAGCACCTACACCGGCACCGTGACCGCCGCGGACGATTGGGACCAGCCCTCGCAGACCAAGCGCGTGCGCCCCGGCCTTCCCGGGAGCTACGAGATCTTCTTCCACGACGAGGTAGGCTATCCGCGCTTCCTGCTCTTTCCCGGCGCCGAGGCGATCACCGCGGGATTGCCCGAGCGGCGGCTGCAGCGCGCGATCGGCGTGATCTACCGGCCCGAGACCGAGCGCATGAGCCACTATTTCCATGCCGAGCTCCCGCGCCAGTTCGACGCGATGATCCACATCGACGAGACGCGCGCGCTGCGCCCGCTCGAGCGCGCGTCCCGGCCCACCGCGGAGCCCGAGACCTTTCCGAGCGGCGCGTAGCCCGCGAACTGCGGCATCATGGCGGCGTGACTGCGCCCCGCCCGACGTCCTTCGCGAGCCGCCTGGTCCGCTGGCAACGCCGCAGCGGCCGCCACGATCTTCCGTGGCAAGGCACGCGTGACGCATACCGCATCTGGCTCTCGGAGATCATGCTGCAGCAGACGCAGGTGGCGACGGTGCTCGGCTACTACGAGCGCTTCCTCGCGCGCTTTCCCACGGTGGCCGACCTCGCGCGCGCCGCCGAGGACGAGGTGATGGCGCTCTGGAGCGGCCTCGGCTACTACCGCCGCGCGCACCACCTGCACGAGACCGCGTGCATTGTCGTGCGCGATCACGGCGGACGATTTCCTGTCGACGCGGCCACGCTGATGACGTTGCCCGGGATCGGGCG
>JAICTR010000260.1 GCA_025936275.1 Burkholderiales bacterium | reverse complement strand
TGGACGTCGTCGTGACGGGCAACATGTTCGGCGACATCCTGTCCGACGAGGCCGCGATGCTCACCGGCTCGATCGGCATGCTGCCCTCGGCGTCGCTGGATGCGAACAACAAGGGCCTGTACGAACCCAGCCACGGCAGCGCGCCGGACATCGCGGGGCAGGGCAAGGCGAACCCGCTCGCGATGATCCTCTCGATGGCGATGATGTTCCGCTACACCTTCGGCCAGGCCGAGGTGGCCGACCGCATCGAGAAAGCGGTGCGCAAGGCGCTCGCCTCGGGCCTTCGCACCGGCGACATCGCGGGCAAGGGCGACAAACCGGCCACCACCTCGCAGATGGGCGAAGCGGTGGCCCAGGCGTTGTGAAAGGGAAGGACATGAAGAGCGTAGGTTTCATCGGTTGGCGCGGCATGGTGGGCTCGGTGCTCATGGAGCGCATGCGCGAGGAGCGGGACTTCGATGCGATCGATCCCGTCTTTTTCACCACCTCCAACGTCGGCGGCGCGGGCCCCGCGATCGGCAAGCCCGTCGGTCCCCTCAAGGACGCCAACGACGTCGCCGAATTGAAGAAGCACGACATCCTCGTGAGCTGCCAGGGCGGCGACTACACGAAGTCGATCCACCCGAAGCTGCGCGCGGCGGGCTGGAGCGGCTACTGGATCGACGCGGCCTCGGCGCTGCGCATGGACAAGAACGCGGTCATCGTCCTCGACCCGGTGAACCGCCCGGTGATCGACCGCGCGCTCGCCGACGGCATCAAGGACTACATCGGCGGGAACTGCACCGTGAGCCTGATGCTGATGGCGATCGATGGCCTGCTGCGCGCGGACCTCGTGGAGTGGGTGAGCGCGATGACCTACCAGGCCGCCTCGGGCGCCGGCGCGCAGAACATGCGCGAGCTCCTGCAGCAGATGGGCGAGGTGCATTACGCCGCCAAGGCGCTGCTCGATAACCCGGCCTCGGCGATCCTCGACATCGATCGTGAAGTCGCGGGCATCCTTCGCGACGACGATTTTCCCACCGAGCATTTCGGCGTGCCGCTCGCGGGAAGCCTGCTCCCGTGGATCGATACCGACCTCGGCAACGGCCAGAGCCGCGAGGAGTGGAAGGGGCATGCGGAGAGCAACAAGATCCTCGGCCGCGAGGCGCGGCCCGTCGCGGTCGATGGCCTGTGCGTCCGGGTGGGCGCGATGCGCTGCCACAGCCAGGGCCTCACGATCAAGCTCAAGCGCGACGTGCCGCTCGAGGAGATCGAGAAGATCCTCGCCGGGGCCAATTCGTGGGTGAAGGTGGTCCCGAACAAGCGCGAGGAGACCCTGAAGCGCCTCACGCCGGTCGCGGTGACGGGCACCCTGGATGTGCCGATTGGACGCTTGCGCAAGCTGCGCATGGGCGGGGACTATCTGTCGGCCTTCACTGTCGGCGACCAGTTGCTCTGGGGCGCCGCCGAGCCATTGCGCCGCATGCTCGGAATCGTGCTCACGGCGCGCGTTCCGGCCCGCGCGGCGGCCTAGAATGGCGTTTCGGGCGGCAAAAAAGGCTTGAAGATCGCCCCTCTCGGGCGATAATCTGAAGGACCGGGTGAGGTTGCAACAATAAACCCCTGATGTTACGCTGCATTTCAGCTAGCTTTGGGGCGGGGATGGGAGAGCGATGAAGATCATCAGAAGCGGCGTTGCGTTCGTGCTCGTGTTGGGCGCTTCGCTCGCGGTGAACGCGGCGGGCCTCGGCAAGCTGACCGTCAATTCCGCGCTGGGCCAGGTGCTCGACGCCGAGATCGACCTGGTCTCGCTCGGTGCGGGCGAGGCCGAAGTCATGAACGCGCGCATCGCGCCGCCGGAGTCGTATCGCGACGCCCGCATCGAGTACTCGCCGATGCTGCGCCTGCTGCGCTTCTCCGTGGACAAGCGGTCGAACGGGCAGTCGTACCTCAAGATCACGAGCGTGGGCCCGATCAACGAGCCGTTCCTCGATGCGCTCGTCGAAGTGTCGTGGCCCGCCGGGAAGCTCCAGCGCGAATACCCGATCCTCCTCGATCCGCCGGGCTACGCCCAGGCCAAGGTGGCGCCGCCGGTCGTCGCGGCAGCACCCGCGGCGGCAGAGCCTGCGAAGCCCGCCGCCACGACCGAAACGCCGCCGGCCGCATCGCCGGCGGTTGCGTCTTCGCCGGCCCCCGAAGCACCGGCCGCGTCTTCGTCCGCCAGCGGCGAGCCCTCGGCGAAGGCCGAGCTCGAAGCGAGCGGCGCGGCGCCCGCGAGCACCGCCGATACCTACGGCCCCGTCGAGAAGGGCGAGTACCTGTCGAAGATCGCGAGCCAGGTGAAGCCCGCCGAGGTGAGCCTCGAGCAGATGCTGGTCGCCCTCTACCGCGAGAACAAGGAAGCGTTCGCGGGCGACAACATGAATCGCCTGAAGACCGGCCAGATCCTCAAGATTCCCTCCGCCGAAGAGGTCTCGCAAATCGCGATGAAGGATGCGCGCCGCGAGATCCACGCGCAGGTGCAGGACTGGAACGCCTATCGCGAGAAGCTCGCGGGCGGCGTCTCCGCTTCGCCCACCGCGAGCGCCGAAGCGCCCAACGCCGCGAAGGGCCAGGTCGCATCGGCCGCGGTGAGCGCGCCCGCGCCCACCCCGAGCGCCCAGCCGCAGGACAAGCTGCGTCTCTCGCGCTCCGAAGGCAACGGCAAGGCGGCCGGCAAGGCCGGTGCGCAGGATCGCCTGCAGGCGCTGCAGGAAGAGCTCACCGCGAAGGACCAGGCGCTCAAGGAATCGCAGTCGCGCGTTGCCGATCTCGAGAAGCAGATCCAGGACATGCAGCGCCTGCTCGACCTGAAAGGCGGCGCCGCCGCGAAGGGCGCGCCCAAGGCCGCCGTCGTGCCGCCGCCTCCGGTCGTCGCGAAGGAACCGCCGAAGAGCGAGCCCACCAAGGTCGCCGAAGCGACGCCGCAACCCGTGAAGCCCGCCGAAGCGCCGAAGGCCGAGTCGCCGAAGGCGGAGACGCCCGCGCCCACACCCGCTGCTGAAGCCCCGAAGACCGAAGCACCGAAGGCCCAGCCGGCGAAGACCGCCACTGCGGAGCACAAGCCCGCGCCGAAGAAGGCCGCGCCGAGGAAGCATGTGCCGCCGCCGCCGAGCTTCATGGACGAGCTCATGGAGAACCCCGCGTACCTCGCGGGCGGCGTGGGCGTGATCGCGCTGCTGGGCCTCGCCGGCTTCATGGCCGTGCGCCGCCGCCGTTCGCGCGGCGATGCGGGCGCCGAGAGCCAGATGGCGAGCGAGTTTCCCTCCGACCTTCGTCCGGGCGCGACCACCGCGAAACCCCCCGCGGGCCTGGTCGACACCGGCAACAGCTCGTTCCTCACCGACTTCGACAAGACCGGCCCGGGCAGCATCGATACCGACGAGGTCGATCCGGTCGCGGAAGCCGAGGTGTACATCGCCTATGGCCGCGACGCGCAGGCCGAGGAAATCCTCAAGGAAGCGATGGCGCGCGATCGCAGCCGCCACGAGATCGCGCTGAAGCTGCTGGAGATCTACCACGCGCGCAAGAGCGCCACCGCGTTCGAGACCGTCGCGAAGGAGCTGCGCTCCGGCGTCGGCGAGAGCTCGCCGCTGTGGCACAAGGCAGCCGCGATGGGTGCACAGATCGATCCGGGCAACGCGCTCTACGGTTCGGCCGCCTCCGGCACCGCCACCTTCACCGCGATGTCGCCGCCCGCCGCGCCCCATGCGCCCGCGAAGCCCGATGTCGACTTCGACCTCGAGTCGAGCTCCTCCGCGCCTTCGGCATCGTCGCCGGCGCCGAGCTTCGACCTCGACCTCGATGCGCAGAAGTCCGCGAAGCCCGCGCCCGATCTCCCGCTCGAGAGCTCGCCCAGCATCGACTTCGACCTGCCCTCCGGCTCCTCGCCCGCGCCGCACATGGATGTGCACGCGGAAGCGCCGAAGGAAGAGAAGCCGGCGTTCGACTTCGACCTCTCCGGCCTCGACCTCTCGCCCTCGAAGTCCGCGGCATCGCAACCCGCGGCGAGCCCCGCGCCCTCGGGCGGCGGGCTCGATCTCGGCGAGCTGACGCTCGATTCGCCTGCCGCCGGCGATTCCGGCGGCGAGGCGGTGGGCACCAAGCTCGAGCTTGCCAAGGCCTATCTCGAGATCGGCGACAAGGACGGCGCGCGCGAGATCCTCACCGAGGTGGCGAAGGAAGGCTCCTCGGCGCAGAAGGAAGAGGCGAAGAAGCTCATCGCTTCGCTCTGAGCCCGCACCCCTTCGGGGGTGGCCATGCGCATCGCCCTCGGCCTCGAGTACGACGGCGCCGCGTTCTGCGGCTGGCAATCGCAGCCTTCGGGCTGCGGCGTCCAGGACCACTTGCAGGCGGCGCTCTCGCGCTTCGCCGATTCACCCATCGAGGTGACGGCCGCGGGGCGCACGGATGCCGGCGTGCACGCCGCGGCGCAGGTGGTGCATTTCGATTCGCCGGTGCGGCGCGATGCGTACTCCTGGGTGCGCGGCACGAACACC
>JAICTR010000189.1 GCA_025936275.1 Burkholderiales bacterium | reverse complement strand
GATGAAGATCGACGCGGCGCTCTCCAATTCGTTCGGCTTCGGAGGCACCAACGGGACGCTCGCGTTCCGCCGCTTCGGCTGAGCGGCGGCGCGCCGCCCCCGCGGCGCGCGTGCTGCGCGCGGCGTTCCTCCTCGCGCTCCTCGCCGCGGCCGCCGGCGTCGGCTGGCTCGCCTGGTTCGCGCATCGGCCGCTCGCCCTTCCCGCCGTTCCGTACGAATTCACCGTCCGTCCCGGGGCGAGCCTCAAGGGCGTCGCGCGCGAGCTCGCGTCGCAAGGCGTCTTCCCCGAGGCCGAGAGCTTCTGGATCCTCGGGCGCTCGCTCGGCAAGGCGGGCTCGATCCGCGCCGGCACCTATCGGCTCGATGCGCCGGTGACGCCGCTGGCGCTCCTCGACAAGCTCGCGCGCGGCGACGTGATGCTGGTGCCGATCCTCTTCGTCGAGGGCACCACGTTCCGCCAGTGGCTGGCACAGCTCGCCGCCAACCCGCGGGTGCGGCACACGCTCGCCGGCAAGGACGAGGCGCAGGTCCGCGCCGCGTTGGGCATCGAGGACCGCTCGCTCGAGGGCTGGTTCTTTCCCGACACCTACCGCTTCTCCCCCGGCTCGAGCGACGTGGAGATCCTGCGCCGCGCGCATCTCGCCATGGCACGCCGCCTCGACGCGGCGTGGAAGGAGCGCGACGCGGACCTGCCGCTCGCCACACCCTACGATGCGCTGATCCTCGCCTCGATCGTGGAGAAGGAGACCGCGGTCCCGGCGGAGCGGCCGCTCATCGCCTCGGTGTTCCTGAACCGCCTGCGCCGCGGCATGCGCCTGCAGACCGATCCCACGGTGATCTACGGCATGGGCAGCCGCTACGACGGCAACATCCGGCGCAAGGACCTCGAGGAGGACACGCCCTGGAACACGTATACGCGTGCGGGGCTTCCGCCCACGCCGATCGCGATGCCGGGCGAGGAGGCGCTGCGCGCGGTGGTGCATCCCGCCGCGAGCGAGTACCTGTACTTCGTCGCGCGCGGCGACGGCTCGCACGAGTTCTCGCGCACGCTCGAGCAGCACAACCGCGCGGTGGCAAGATACCAGCTGCATCGCGCGCCCTCGTGACGGCGCGACTCGGCGGGAACATGACGGCACGCGGACGGTTCATCACGCTGGAAGGCATCGACGGGGCGGGCAAGTCCTCGCACGTGGAGTTCCTGCGCGATCGGCTGCGCGAGCGTTGCGCGAACATCGTGGTGACACGCGAGCCGGGCGGCACCCCGTTCGGAGAGGGATTGCGCGCGGCGGTGCTGCACCATCCGGCCTCCGCGCTCGCCGAGGCGCTCGCCATGTTCGCGGCGCGAAGCGCGCACATCGACGCGGTGATCGGGCCGGCGCTCGCCTCCGGCGCGTGGGTGCTCTGCGATCGCTTCAGCGACTCGACGTACGCATACCAATGCGGCGGGCGTGGGCTCGAGCCGGCGGCGTTCGAGGCGCTCGAGCGCCTGGTGCACCCGGCGCTGCAGCCCGATGCCACGCTGCTCTTCGACCTCGATCCGGCGCTCGCCGCCCAACGCCAGGCGGCGCGCGGCGCAGCGGCCGACAAGTTCGAACGCGAGCGCGCGGACTTCTTCCGCCGCGTGCGCGAGGCCTACCTCGAGCGGGCCCGCCGCGATCCGCGGCGCATCCATGTGATCGATGCGGGAGGAGAGCTCGGCGCGGTGCGCGAGCGGCTCGCGAGCGCGTTGCGCGGGGCGCTCGCGTGAAGCCGTTGCCCTGGCACGAAGCGGCGCTCGCGCGCCTCGCCGCCGATCGCGCGCACCTCCCGCACGCGATCCTCGTGCACGGGCCGGCGGGCATCGGCAAGACCGAATTCATCCGCGCGCTCGGTGCCTCGGTGCTCTGCGAGCGGCCGCGCGGCGGCATCGCGTGCGGCGAGTGCGGCTCGTGCCACTGGTTCGAGCAGGGCAACCATCCGGACATTCGCGAGATCGTCCCCGAGGCGGCGGAGGAGGACGACAGCGAGGCGCAAGGCGAGGGCGGCAAGGCGGAAAAAGCGAAGAGCCTGGTCATCAAGGTGGACCAGGTGCGCGCGGTCGCGGACTTCATCTCGCTCAGCACCCATCGCGCGGGCTTTCGCGTGCTGCTGCTGCATCCGGCCGAGGCGCTGCATCCCGCGGCCGCCAACGCCCTCTTGAAGACCCTCGAGGAGCCGCCGCCCGCGACCCTCATCGTGCTCGCCTCCGACCGGCCCGCGCGGCTCCTCGCCACCATCCGCAGCCGCTGCCGCCTGCTGGCGCTGCCCATGCCGCCGCGCGATGCGGCGCTCGCGTGGCTGCGCGCGAACGGCATCGCCGAGGGCGAGCGGCTGCTCGCGATGGCGGGCGGCGCACCGCTCCTCGCGCAGCGGCTGGCCGAGCCCGATGAAGCGCAGTTCCGCCGCAAGCTCCTCGCCGAGCTCGCGAAGCCCGGCGGCGCCGATGCGCTCGCGTTCGCCGCCTCGGTCGATCGCGGCGCGGTGGAGCGCCTCGTCTCCTGCATGCAGACGTGGGTGCAGGACCTGCTGCGCGTGCGCCTCGCCGGCAAGGCCCGCCACCATGCCGATCTCGCGGCGGCGCTCGATGCGCGCCAGCGCTCCGCCGACCTCGATGCGCTCTTCGCGCTCGATCGCGAGCTCACGCAGGCGCGGCGCCTCGCGGCGCATCCGCTCAATCCGCGGCTGCTGGCCGAGCACCTGCTGATGGCCTACAATCGAGCCACCATGGGATCGAGGCCATGAGCGAAGTCGCCGCCGCCGAATCCGTCGTGAACCGCCCGGGGGTGTTCACCCTCGTGATCCGTTCCAAGTCCGCGCTGTACGCGGCATGGATGCCGCTCATCAAGCACGGTGGAATCTTTTTGCCCAGCAACCGGTCCCATTCGCTGGGCGAGGAAGTGCTGATCCTGCTCACGCTGCTCGACGACCCGAACAAGATCCCGCTGCAAGGCAGCGTCGCGTGGATCAATCCGGCGCACAGCGCGGGCAACCGCCCCCAGGGGATCGGCGTGCAGTTGCACGATGGCGAGGTGACGCGCGAGCTGCGCAAGAAAGTCGAAGGCCTGCTCGCGGGCGCCCTGCAGTCGTCCCGCCCCACGCACACGATCTAGGAACGCCCGGCGCCTCCGGGCGCCTTTCCGACTCCACCGAGGAGGAACGCCAGTGTTCTGGGAAAGACCGCTCGAGCATGCGCTTTCGAACCTGAGGAAGAACGTCCACGCGCCGGTGCGCCTGGTGCTGTGGGACGGACGCGAGGTCGCGTTCTCCGACGAGCCCGAGGTCACGGTGCGGCTCAAGGGCACGCGCGCCGCCTCCGCCTTCATGAAGCCGAGCTTGCTCTCGCTCGCCGAGGCGTACATCGACGGATACGCGGACCTGGAGGGCGACCTCAACGCGGCGATCCGCAGCGCCGAGGCGATCTCGCGCTCCGGCCCGAAGCCGCTCTTCGACTCGCGCTCCGGACCTTCGCGCCACACCAAGCGCGACGACCGCGAGGCGATCGGCTACCACTACGACGTCTCGAACGAGTTCTATGCGCTGTGGCTCGACCCGCGCATGGTCTATTCGTGCGCGTACTTCAAGCGCGAGGACGATACGCTCGAGCAGGCGCAGCTGCAGAAGCTCGACCACATCTGCACCAAGCTCATGCTCAAGCCGGGCGAGAAGCTCCTCGACATCGGCTGCGGCTGGGGCGCGCTCGTGATCCGCGCCGCGGAGAAGTACGGCGTGGATGCGACCGGCATCACGCTCTCCGAGAACCAGTTCCGCCTCGCCAACGAACGCATCCGTGCCGCGGGGCTGCAGGATCGCTGCCGCGTGCTGCTGCAGGATTACCGCGAAGTGCCCGGGGAGGACGTGTACGACAAGATCGCGAGCGTCGGCATGTTCGAGCACGTCGGCCTCAAGAACCTGGCCACGTACTTCGGCGTCGTGCGCCGCCTCTTGCGCGAGAAGGGGCTCTTCATGAACCACGGCATCACCTCCACCGACGTGGAGAATCGCGCCGTGGGGATGGGCGCGGGGGAATTCATCGGCCGCTACGTGTTCCCGCGCGGGGAGCTTCCGCACCTGCACCGCGCGGTCCACGACATGAGCGCGGCGGACCTCGAGGTGCACGACGTCGAATGCCTGCGCCCGCATTACGCGAAGACCTGTGCGCACTGGAGCGCGAACTTCGAGCGCGTGCTGCCCCAGGCGGTCGCGGCGGCCAACGAGCGCACCGCCCGCATCTGGCGCGTGTACCTCGCGGGCTGCGCCTACGGCTTCGAGCAGGGATGGATCTCGATCCACCAGGTGCTCGCCTCCAAGCGCACCCGCCCCGGGCGCACGGCGCTGCCGCTCACCCGGGACTGGCTCTACCGCAGCTAGGGGCTACTGCAACGACGAGACGCGCGGGCCGCGCAGGTCGTAGCTCGCCGAGAGCACGCGCTGCTCCTGGTTGTCGAGCGTGCAGCGGTAGCGGATGCGACGGTCTTCCGTGCGGTTGCGTGCCCAGGCATCGCCGTGGATGTGGCTGCGCGCGAGGCCCACGATGTGCTCGGTGCTCGGCGTGCCGTCGAACGTGATGTAGGCGTCGCCATCACGGTTCCTCTGCAGGAACTCCGCACGCACCTTGTCCTGGCAGGCGCGCACTTCATCCACGTAGGTGTAATCGCCGAGCGGCGCGTTGTCCGCGAGAACCGGCGCGGCGGTGCTGCCGACGATCACGGGCGGGGGAACGGCGCCCACGATCGCGCCCGGGTTGTGCCAAGCCATCACCAGCTGGTAAGTGTCGCCTCCGTCCTGCGGGTCGTCGACGCTCACCGAGCCCTTGTAGCCGTTGCGGCTCTCCGGCGAGCGCACCTCCATCACGGTGCCGCGGCCATGCTCGACCACGACGCGGAAGTTGTCGACGGCATGCTCCGGCAGCGGCTGGGTGCAGGCGCTCCCCTGGTCGTAGCTGCGCTTGCCGGAATCGGTCTCGACCTCGATGCGATCCCCGTGCAGCCGGATGCGCGCGCGATCGTCGACCCAGACGTTGAGGCGGCAGAGCGCGTCGCCCGCGGCGAGGTTCCATTCGGGAACGGGGGCCACGCGGTGCGCGTAGTCGCTCTCGATGCGGTACACGCGCTGCTCGGCATGCGCGGCGAGCGCGGAGGCGCCGGCGAGCGCTCCGGCGACGGCGATGGCGAGCCGGGTAAGTTGACGGTTCATGGTGACCTCCAGCGTTCGGGTGTTCCCTCCAATTTCCGTTGCGCGCGCGGCGCGCGGCATCGCCGCGCATCCGAATCGCGTGTGGGGCCATTCCTACCCTCGGTAGAATGGGAGCCATGCTGGTCGATTCGCACTGCCATCTCGACTTCCCCGAGCTGCGCGCGGACCTCGACGGGGTGGTGCGCCGCATGGCGCAGGCGGGCGTCGATTACGCGCTCACCATCAGCACCACGCTCGAGACGTTCCCCGCCGTGCGCGAGGTCGCACGCTCGCTCCCCAACGTGTGGTGCTCCGCCGGAGTGCATCCCGACGAGCGCCGCGACGGGCGCGAGGTCGGGCTCGAGGAGCTGCTCCGGATGGCGCAGGACGACAAGGTGGTCGCGATCGGCGAGACCGGCCTCGATTACTTCCGCGTCGAGGGGGACACCGGCTGGCAGCGCGAGCGCTTCCGCACGCACATCCGCGCCGCGCGCGCCTGCGCGAAGCCGCTCGTGATCCACACCCGCGCCGCCGCCGCGGACACGCTCGCCATCATGGAAGAGGAGCGCGCGCACGAGGTGGGGGGCGTGATGCATTGCTTCACCGAGAGCTGGGAAGTCGCCGAGGCGGCGATGGCGATGGGCTTTCGCATCTCCTTCTCGGGCATCGTCACCTTCAAGAATGCGCAGGCGCTGCGCGAGGTGGCGACGCGCGTGCCGCTCGAGCGCATGCTGGCCGAGACCGATTCGCCGTTCCTCGCGCCGGTCCCGCACCGCGGCAAGACCAACGAGCCGGCGTACGTGCGCCACGTGGCCGAGGAGGTCGCACGCCTGCGCG
>JAICTR010000199.1 GCA_025936275.1 Burkholderiales bacterium | reverse complement strand
GTTGTCGACGACGCGGCAGAAGACGTCCCAGCGTTCCGCGCGAGCCATGGCGCGATTCTATCCGCGCCCGTATGATCGCCGCGGGAGGAGCCATGGAAGGCGCGACGAAGAACCGCTCGGTGCGCGTGCTGATCGCCGAAGACGAGGCGCACATCCGCACCGTGCTGCGGGCGATCATGACGGCGCTCGGCGCCGAGATCGTGGGGGAGGCCGCGGACGGCGAGGACGCCGTCGCGCTCGCGGCGCAAATGCGCCCCCACATCGTGCTGCTCGACATCATCATGCCGCGCCTCACGGGCGATGCGGCGCTCGAGCGAATCCTCGCCGGCGACCCGCACGTGGTGGCGATCATGATGACCGCACAGGACACGCTCGAAGCCGTGCGCCGCTGCCTGGACCTCGGCGCGCGCGACTACATCCTCAAGAGCAATCGCGCCGAGGAGATCTTCCGGCTGCTGCGCGAGGCGTGGCCCACGTACGTCGAGGAAGCGCTCGGCGGAGGCGCCGCGTGAGCGCGCGCCGCGCGTCCGTTTGCCCGCATTGCGGCGCGAGCCTCGAGGAGCCGGCGCGCGAGGAAGGCGCGGCCCCCGCGCCGCATCGCTACGACCTGGAGAAGATGGCCGCCATCGCCGAGCGCGAGAAGGCCTACGACGAGACCGTGAAGGTGCGCGTCACCCAGGAGCAGATCCGCAAGCTGGTCGAGAAGCGGCGCAAGCCCCGCGCATGAAGCTCACGCCGCAGATCCGCGCGAGCATCGAGGAGCGCTGCCCCGCGCACCGCGCCCAGCTCGAGGCGCTGGTGCGCCACGCCGCGGGCGACGCGGTCGAGTTCGTGCAGTCGGTGGTCCAGTACGGCTACCTCGACCGCGACACGGGCGGGGAGGTCCTGGCGACGGCGCTGGGGCGCACCTACGTGAACCTCGGCAAGACGCTCTTCCAGGACGAGATCGTCGCGAAGGTGCCGGTGGATTTCGCGGAGAAGGCGAAGGCGCTGCCGCTCTACAAGCTCGGCAACGCGGTGACGGTCGCGATGGTCGATCCGCTCGACGCCAAGGCGCTCCAGGGGCTCGAGGCGTTCCTCGGCGCGGCGGTGAGCCCGGTCTTCAGCTTCCCCGACGAGGTCGAGTCCGCGATCCTCGTGAAGTACCGCACGGCGGTGGACCTCACGCGCATGGTGACGTCCTTCGACTTCACGCCGTTCAAGGCGCAGCTCACCGATGCGCGGCTCGCGGAGCTGGTGCAGTCGAAGCAGCTCGTGGAGATGGGCGACTCGCTGATCCTCCTCGCCCTCAAGGAGCGCGCCTCCGACATCCACATCGAGCCGAAGAAGGCCGAGCTCGTGGTGCGCTTCCGCATCGACGGCGTGCTGGTCGACCGCATGGTGTTCCCCGCGGCGCTCGGATTGCCGCTCGCCTCGCGCCTCAAGATCGCGGCCGGCATGGACATCACCGAGCGGCGCGCGCCGCAGGACGGGCGCCTGCGCTTCCACCTGCCGCTGCAAAACATCGACATCCGCGTCTCGACGCTGCCGATGCTCCACGGCGAGAAGGTGGTGCTGCGCATCCTCGGCACGCTCTTCGCGGGCGCCATGCTGAGCCTCGAGCGGCTGGACATCGTGCCGAGCGTGCTCACGCGCCTGAAGGAGGTGATCCACCAGCCGAACGGCATCCTCTTCGTCACCGGGCCCACGGGCTCCGGCAAGACCACCACGCTCTACGCCGCGTTGAACTTCATCAACCGGCCGGGCATCAACGTCGTCACCATCGAGGACCCGATCGAGTACGAGCTCGCCTCGATCAACCAGGTGCAGATCAACGACAAGGCGGGGCGCACCTTCCACGCGGTGCTGCGCTCGGTGCTGCGCCAGGATCCCGACGTGATCCTGGTGGGCGAGATCCGCGACGCCGAGACCGCGCGCATCGCGACGCAGGCGGCGATGACCGGCCACCTGGTGCTCACGACGCTGCACACCAACGACGCGATCCAGGCCTCCACGCGCCTCATCGACATGGGGGTCGAGCGCTTCATGGTCGCGCCGTCGCTCATCGGCGTGCTCAACCAGCGCCTCGTGCGCCGCGTGTGCGACGTCTGCCGCGTCGAGTACCGCCCGGATCCCGAATACCTCGCGCAGCTCTTCACCTGGCGCCGCGGCTACACGCCGCCGCCCTTCTTCCGCGGCGAGGGATGCGAGCGCTGCGGCGGCACCGGCTATCACGGCCGCCTCGGCATCCACGAGTTCCTGAACATCACGCATCGCCTGCGCGACGCGCTGCTGCAGCAGGCCGACTACACGGCGCTGCGCGCCATCGCGCTCGCCGAAGGCTTCCACGACATGCGCTTCGACGGGCTCAAGAAGGCGCTGCGCGGGCTCACCACGATCGAGGAAGTGGTGGAGGCCACGGTGGCCGACCCGGCATGAACAACGACGACTTCGAGCGCATCCTGCAGAAGCAGCGCATCGCCTACCGCAACGCGTGCCGCGAGAAGTTCGCGGCGCTGCGCGCGGCGTGGGCGCGCGTGGGCGCGGGGCGCGCGGACATCGACGCGCTGCTCGAGCTCGAGCGCCTCGCGCACACGTTCGCGGGATCGGGGCCGACGTTCGGGTTCGAGGCGCTCGGGGAGGCGGCGCGCAGGCTGGAGCGCGAGGTGCACCGACTGGTCGTGACGCCGGCCACCACGACCGTCGTGCAGCGCCACCAGATCGAGGCCGCGATCGACGCGGTGGAGCGGGCGCTGCCGGACGCGGAGTAGGGTCTGCCTCTCCGCTTGGGAGACGGTGGGGTGAGGGCCCCCCAAAAAAAACGGAGTGCCCAGGGGGTTTATGCCGGGACACTCCGAACCTAGTGACCGTCCTGTGAAAGACAGCAGGACCGAGGCTACACCGGGTGTCTTTCGCCGAACTTAAGGTTCCCCCGCCGGTCGCTTTCCCCCTCGTGAAATCGCGCGTCAACGCGCGACGCCGATCACCTTCACGCGCACGCGTCGCTCGGCTCCGTCGCGCACCACGGTGAGCTCGGCTTCGTGGTCGATGCCCGCGCGATCGAGCTCGGCGCCGAACTCGGGAAGCGAGGCGACGCGGTGGCCGTCCACGGCGACGATGACATCGCCCAGGTCGCGCGTCTTCGCGTCGAGCGCGCGCAATCCGGCGCGCTGCGCGGGCGAGCCCGGCTGCACGCGCGCGATCACGACGCCCTTGATGCCCGCGCTCGCCACGAGGTCCGGATCGACCGGCACGATGCCGATGCTCGGCAGCGCCGCACGCCCGTGCGCGATGAGCTGCGGCACGATGCGGTTCACGAGGTCGACCGGTATCGCGAGCCCGACGCCGGCCGATGCGCCGACCGGCGACTTGATCGCGGTGGTGACGCCCACGAGTCGCCCGGCACTGTCGAGGAGCGGCCCGCCGGAGTTGCCGGGATTGATCGCCGCATCGGTCTGGATCACGCCCATCACCTCGAGCACGTCGGTGGTGGGCAGATGGCGATCGAGCGCGCTCACGATGCCCGAGGTGAGCGTGCGCGTAAGCCCGAACGGGTTTCCGATCGCGTACACCGACTGCCCGATGCGCAGGTCCGCCGAGGTGCCGATCGCGATCGGCCTCAGCCCGGGCGGCGGCTTGGGAAGCTTCACCACCGCGAGGTCGTAGTCGGGCGCGACGCCGATCACCTTCGCCGCGTAGGTCTTGCCGCCGAGCTGCACGCGCACCGCGCGCGCGTCCTCCACGACGTGGTAGTTGGTGACGATGTGGCCGCGCTCGTCCCACACGAAGCCGCTCCCCGCGCCCTCGTAGACGCGTGGGCCGAAGAAGCCGCCGAGGTCCACGCGCTCGGTGTTGATGTAAGCCACCGAAGGCGCCGCCCGCTCGAAGAGGCGCACCACCGCCTGCTCGTGGGCGCCGAGCGGCCCGCGCGGCGTCACGGCACGCGGCGCGGCGCTTTCGCGCGCATGGGCCGGAGGAACCAGGGAGAGGCATGAAACGGCGGCGAAAACGGCCGGAAGGCAGGCGCGAATGGTCTTCATGGAGCGGTGCGGCGAGGGGATTGCGCAATGCGATCCGCGTATAATACGGCTCGCAGTGAAGAGGTACGGTAAGCAGTAACTCAGGTACCGTCGCGGCCACGCGGCGTTCTAACTTTCAGTTCCCGCCTTGCGTTCCTTTCGTCGCTGGCCCCGTCCCTGGGGGGCTTCCAGGGTTGATCCTCCGTAAAGGAAACGCAATGAGCACCGGTACCGTGAAGTGGTTCAACGACTCCAAAGGCTTCGGCTTCATCAAACCCGACGGCGGCGGCGAGGACCTCTTCGCCCATTTCTCCGAGATCCAGGGCAGCGGCTTCAAGACCCTCAAGGAGAACCAGAAGGTCGAGTTCGAAGTGAAGGATGGCCCGAAGGGCAAGCAGGCGGTCGCGATTCGTCCGATCGGCTGAGCATCCTCGCCGAGGCATCGAACGGCAGCCCGCGGGCTGCCGTTTTCGCTTGAGGCATTCCCCATGAAGAAGCTCGACACGACACCGCTCTCGGTCCTCGACCTCGTGACGTATCCCGAGGGAGGCGACCTGGGCGAAGCGTTCCGCGCCTCGCGCGAGCTCGCGCGCCACGTGGAGACGCTGGGCTACGCGCGCTACTGGATCGCCGAGCACCACAACCTCGAGGGCATCGCGAGCAGCGCGACGGTGGTGCTCATGGGCTACATCGCCGGCAACACCGAGCGCATCCGCGTGGGCTCCGGCGGCATCATGCTGCCGAACCACGCGCCGATCGTGGTCGCCGAGCAGGTCGGCACGCTGGAAAGCATCTACCCGGGGCGCATCGATCTCGGGCTCGGCCGCGCGCCCGGCACCGATCCGCTCACGATGCGCGCGCTGCGAAGACATTCGACCGGCGCCGATTTCGATCTCGATGTCGCGGAGCTGGTGTCGTATTTCGCGCCCGCGCGTCCCGGCCAGGCGGTGAAGGCGATTCCCGGCGCGGGGCTCGAGGTGCCGGTGTGGATCCTCGGCTCGAGCCTCTACAGCGCCCACCTCGCGGCGAAGATCGGGAGGCCTTATGCGTTCGCCTCGCACTTCGCGCCCGGCGATCTGCTGCAGGCTCTCGAGATCTATCGCGCCGAGTTCCGTCCCTCGCCCGCGCTTTCCGCGCCACGCGTGATGGTCGGCGTGCCGGTGGTCGCCGCGGAAAGCGACATCGAGGCCGAGCGCCTCGCGACCAGCATGTACCTGCGCACGCTCGGCATCCTTCGCGGGCAGCGCGCGGGACTGCAGCCGCCGGTGGAAAGCATGGAGGGATTGTGGACGCGCGGCGAGCAGCTCGCGGTCGCCGAGCGCATGGCGCTGATGGTGGCGGGCGGCCGCGAGCGCGTGCGCGACGGCCTGCAGCAGATCCTCGATGCGACGCAGGCCGACGAATTGATCCTGGTTTCCGAAACGTGGGACCGCGCGGCACGGCTGCGCTCCTTCGAGATCATCGCCGAGGTGGCCGGCAATTCCGCGACCTGAGACGCGTTATGCTGGGGCTCCCCTTCCGCCCGGAGGCCTTCCCATGAGCGACCACGTCTACAAGATCCTCGAGCTCACCGGCTCTTCTTCGAAAGGCATCGAGGAAGCGGTGCAGAACGCGATTGCCAAGGCGTCCAAGACCGTGCGCAGCATGCAGTGGTTCGAGGTGACCGAGACGCGCGGCCAC
>JAICTR010000270.1 GCA_025936275.1 Burkholderiales bacterium | reverse complement strand
TGTGAACCACGTCACAGACTAACGGCCGTTAAGTCGGTTACAACGGAAACACAACGAGATCGCGCCCCGTCAACGCGCGTGCCGATGCCCCGATCGGCCGCCGGCCAGGAGGATGCCATGCGATGGACCGTATTCGCCGTGCTCGCCCTGCTCGCCATGCCCTGGACGGCCCACGCCCAGGGAGTCACCGCGAGCGAGATCGTGATCGGCCAGACCTCGAGCTTTTCCGGTGCCATCGGCGGCGAGGTGCGCGAGCAGACCGCCGGCGCCAAGCTCTACCTCGATTGGGTGAATGCGCACGGCGGCGTGTACGGGCGCAAGATCCGCCTCGTCTCGCTCGACGACGGGTTCGACCCGAAGCGCTCGGCGCAGAATGCGCGCACGCTCATCGCGCAGGGCGTTTTCGCGCTCTTCCTCACCCGCGGCACGCCGCAGAACGAGGCGATCCTGCCGGTGGTGAACGAGAGCGGCACGCCGCTCATCGCGCCCTCCACCGGCGCGAGCGTGGTGCACGAGCCGGTGAACCGGCTGGTGTTCAACGTGCGCACGCGCTACCAGACGGAAGCCGAGGATGCGATCGAGCAGCTCACGAGCCAGGGCATCACGCGCATCGCGATCGTGCACGTCAACGACTCGTTCGGGAAGGATTGCCTGGCGGGGTACCTGCGCGGCCTCAAGGATGCGCACCTCGAGCCGGTCGGCATCTTCTCCTACGATCGCAAGAAGGGCGACACCAACGACGCGGCGGCGAAGGTGATCGCGCTGGCACCCCAGGCGATCGTCACCGCGGGGCACTCGAAGCCGCTCGCGAACCTGGTGCGCAAGGTGCGCGGCGCGGGGCTCACCGGCACGCAGATCGTGACGCTCTCGAACCTCAGCTCGCAGTCCTTCCTCAAGGACCTGGGCGACGTGAAGCGCGGCATGATCGTGATGCAGGTGTTCCCGAACCCGGCGCGCATGACGACGCGCCTCGGCGTGGAGCTGCACCACCTCTCCGCGGGCCATCCCGACTTCGTGATCTCGCACATGGCGATGGAAGGCTTCGCCGCGGCGAAGGTGCTGGTGGAGGGACTGCGCCGCGCGGGACGCAATCCGACGCGCGCCTCGTTCCTCGCCGCGATGGATACGCTGCGCGACTACGACCTCGGCGGGGTGAAGCTCACCTACGCGGCGAACGACCATTCGGGGCTCGATTACGTCGAGGCTTCGATGGTGAACAAGCAGGGCACTTTCACGCAGTGACGCCGGCCAGGGCGGGAAGCGCCGCGGCGCCGCGGTAGGCGATCGCCTCGGCGAGGTGCTCGGCAAGGACCGTTTCGCTTCCCGCGAGGTCCGCCGCGGTGCGCGCCACCTTGAGCACGCGATGGTGCGCGCGCGCGGAAAGGCGCAGCCGCGCGATCGCATCGCGGAGCAGGCGGCGGCCCTCGGCATCGACGCGCGCCGCTTCTTCCGCCTCGACTCCGGAAAGCGCGCCGTTGGCGCGGCCGCGGCGGCGCAGCTGCGCCTCGCGCGCCGCGACCACCCGCGCGCGCACGCATTGCGAGCTTTCGCCGGGCTCGCGCGCCATGAGCTCCTCTTCGCGCAGCGCCGGCAACTCCACGTGCAGGTCGATGCGGTCGAGCAACGGCCCGGAGATGCGCTCGCGATAACCGGCGACCTGGCGCGGCGAGCAGCGGCACTTGCCGCTGTAATGGCCGAGGTAGCCGCAGGGGCAGGGATTCATCGCCGCGACGAGCTGGAAGCGCGCGGGAAAATCCGCCTGGCGCGCGGCGCGCGAGATGGTGATGCGGCCGGATTCCAGCGGCTCGCGCAGCACCTCGAGGACGCTGCGGCTGAATTCCGGCAGCTCGTCGAGGAACAGCACGCCCAGGTGCGCGAGCGAAACCTCGCCGGGGCGTGGCGGCGAGCCGCCGCCCACCAGCGCGACCGCGGAGGCGGTGTGGTGCGGCGCGCGGAACGGCCGCACGCCGAAGCGCTCGGTCGCGAACGATCCCGCGATGCTCTGCACCGCCGCGGCCTCGAGCGCCTCCTCCTCGCCCATCGGCGGGAGGATTCCCGGGAACCTCATCGCGAGCATCGTCTTGCCGGTGCCGGGCGGTCCCCAAAGGAGGACCGAATGCCCGCCCGCCGCGGCGAGCTCCAGCGCGCGGCGCGCCGGCCGCTGGCCGCGCACATCGGCGAGGTCGGGATAGCGGGGCTCGCGGCGTTGCGCGCTGCCTTGCCACGGGGCGAGGGCGACCCGCCCATCGAGATGCGCGCAGACCTCCGCGAGGTCGCGCGCCGGGAGGATGCGCGCGCCCTTCGCGAGCGCGGCCTCGGCGGCGACCGCCCCGGGAATCACGAACGCGCGGCCATCGCGGTGCGCGTTGAACGTCATCGCGAGCGCGCCGCGGATCGGCCGCAGCTCGCCGGAGAGCGCGAGCTCGCCGGCGAACTCCAGCGCGCCCAGCTCGCGCGAGCGCACCTGGCCGGTGGCGGCGAGGATGCCGATCGCGATCGGCAGGTCGAAGCGCCCGCTTTCCTTGGGAAGATCCGCCGGGGCGAGGTTCACGGTGACGCGGCGCTGCGGGAACTTGTAGCCCGCGGTCTCCAGCGCGGCGCGCACGCGATCGCGCGCTTCCTTCACCTCGGTTTCGGGCAGGCCGACGATGTGGAAGGCGGGAAGGCCGTTGCCGACGTGCGCCTCGACGCGCACCAGCGGCGCTTCGAGCCCGGCGAGCCCGCGGCTGTAGACGAGTCCGATCGACAAGGGGGCGGCCGTTCGCGAGGGATCCAGCCCGCTAAACCCGGCAGTGCCCGACTCGGTTGACGCGGACGCCCGCGTGTCAACGCAGTTGCGAGCAGACCTCTTCGATGACCGGCGCCCACTCGCCCGGCGCGGATTGGCGGAAGATGCGCACGCTCGCGTACCAGGGACTGTCCGCGCGCTCGAGCATCCAGCGCCAGTCGGGCTTCGTGGGCACGAGGAGCCACGTGGGCTTCGCGAGGGCACCGGCGAGGTGCGCGACCGAGGTGTCGACCGTGATCACGAGGTCCATCGCGTCGATGAGGGCCGCGGTATCGGCGAAGTCGGCGAGCTGGTCGCCCCACGCGCGCAACCGCGGCGCGGCCTCGGCCGCGGCGCGATCGGACGCGCGGATGTCCTTCTGCAACGAATGGAAGTCGGCGTCGATCGCGAGGAGCGGCGCGAGGCTTGCGAGCGGGATGCTGCGCTTGTGGTCGTTACGGTGCTGCGGATTGCCGGACCATGCGAGGCCGATCCGCCGGCGTGCGCCGCCGCCGAGGCGTTCGCGCCATTCCCGCCGGCGCTCCTCCTCCACCCGCAGGTAGCCGTCCGACCCGGGGATCGACGCGAGCGTGGTCCCGAACGCGAGGGGAAGGCTCCCCAGCGCGCAGTGGAAGTCGTGCGGCTCGAGGGAGGCACCCGGCGCGGCGATGCGCACGGAAGGGAAGCTCGGCGCGAGCAGCGGTGCGAGCGCGGCTGGCGTCTCGAGCGTGAGCCTTGCGCCGCGCGCCTCGAGCATCGGCACGTAACGCGCGAACTGGATCGCGTCGCCTGCGCCCTGCTCGGCGTGGAGCAGCAGCGTCTTGCCGGCGAGGTCCTCGCCGCGCCATGGCGGAAATGGAAAATGCCGCACGCGATCACGCAGCTCGGGAGTCGCCCAGCGCGCCTCGTACAGCGGCCAGCCGCGCTGGTAGTCGCCGCGCAGGAGGAGCAACAGCGCCTTGTTCCATCGTCCCTCGGCTTCGCCGGGCCGCGCGATCGCCTCGTCGTAGGCGTGCAGCGCCTCGTCGAAGCGCCCGAGCTCCTCGAGCCCGAGTCCGAGATGCACGTAGCCGTCGGCGCGCGAGGGGTCGGCCTCGAGCCCGGCTCGCGCCGCCGCGAGGGCCTCGTCGCCGCGTCCCATCTCGCGCAGCACGGAGCTGCGGTTGAGCGACGCGTCGGCGTGGCGCGGCCGCAGGCGCAGGGCCTCGTCGTAGGCGCGCAGCGCTTCCTCGAAGCGCTTCAATCCGGTGAGCGCGGTGCCGAGGTTGTTCCACGCCTCGGCGAGCGTCGGCCGCAGCTCCAGCGCGCGGCGATGGCACTGCACCGCCTCTTCCGGTTGGCGAAGCTTCTGCAGCACGTTGCCGAGGTTGTTCCAGGCCATGGCATGGCCCGGCGCGAGCTGCACCACGCGGCGGTACGCGGCGCGCGCTTCGTCCCACCGCCCGCGCGCCCCATGGACCAAGGCGAGGTTGTAGAGCGCGTCGACGTGGCCCGGGGCGATCTCGAGCGCCCTGCGGAAGCTTCGCTCCGCCTCGTCGAGGCGACCGAGCGCCTGCTGGGCGACGCCGCGGTTGCTGAAGCCTTCCGCTTGCCGCGGATCGATCTCGGTGGTGCGGGTGAAGCAGGCGAGCGCGCCCGC
>JAICTR010000453.1 GCA_025936275.1 Burkholderiales bacterium | reverse complement strand
GCGGATCACGCCGTCGCGCGCCAGCTCGCGCGTCACCTCCGCCATCGCGGCGCTGCGTCCCGCGGCCGTATCGGGCGTCGCGCGCAGCGTGACGAACGCGGGGTTCACCTCGAAGACGTGGGGCCAGCGGCGCAGCTGGTCGGCGAACGAGGGCCGCAGCCAGCCGACCGCGTGTTCCTTCACGTAGAAAGGCAGGACCGGCAGCTCCCGCCCGGCGTGCGAGGCGTGCGTGCAGGCGGCGCGGAGGAATCCGAGGAGGTCTGCGTGGAGACGCGGTCTCATTGGCCTTTTGGGCGGAGGGGGAACGCGAGTGCGACAACGAATTCCGCGTTGACAAGTCTAATCCCATTCCCCAGACTCCGCCCGCCATGAAAGTCCTCGTCCTCGGCGCCGGCGTCGTCGGCACCGCGACCGCGTGGTACCTCGCCGCGCGGGGACACGAAGTGACGGTGCTCGACCGGCGCGAAGGTCCCGGCCTCGAAACGTCGTTCGCCAACGGCGCGCAGATCTCCGCCTGCCACGCCGAGCCCTGGGCGAATCCCGAGGCGCCGGGGCAGATCCTCAAGTGGATCTGGCGCGACGACGCGCCGCTGCTCTTCCGGCTGCGCATGGATCCACGCCAGTGGACTTGGGGCGCGAGCTTCCTCGTGGAATGCCTGCCGGCGCGCACTCGGCGCAACATCGGCGACATCGTGCGGCTCGCGCTCTACAGCCGCGCCTCGCTCACGGAGCTGCGCGCGGCGACCGGCATCCAGTACGACCAGCTCGAGCTCGGCATCCTGCATTACTACACCGATGCCGCGGTGTACGAAGGGGCCGTGCGCGCCGCGGCGCTGATGCGCGCCTACGGCCTCGAGCGCGACGTGAAGAGCGTGGACCAGGCGATCGCGATCGAGCCCGCGCTCGCGCCCTCGCGCTCGAAGATCGTCGGCGCCACGTACACGCCCACCGACGAATCGGGCGACGCCTACCTCTTCACCGTGCGCCTCGCGGCGCTCGCCGAGGCGCGCGGCGCGGCGTTCGCGATGGGGCGCACGGTCGAACGCATCGTCGCCGACGGCGGGAGCGTCACGGGGGTCGTGGTGCGCGATGCGCTGGGCCAGGTGCAGACGCTGGTCGCCGATGCCTACGTGCTCGCGCTCGCGAGCTACTCTCCGCTCCTCGCACGCGAAATCGGCCTCACGCTCCCGATCTATCCCGCGAAGGGCTATTCCGCCACCGTGCCGATCGCCGATGCATCGCGCGCGCCGCGGGTGAGCCTCACCGACGACGGCGCGAAGATCGTCTTCTCGCGCCTGGGCGAGCGGCTGCGGATCGCCGGAACCGCGGAGCTTTCCGGCTACTCGACCGAGCTCAACATGGTGCGTTGCGAGGCGCTCATCCGCCGCGCGCGCGAGATGTTCCCGCATGCGGCGCACTACGAGCAGGCGTCGTTCTGGACCGGGCTGCGCCCCTCGACGCCTTCCAACGTGCCGCTCGTGGGGCGCACGCGCTATCCCAACCTCTTCCTCAACACCGGCCACGGCACGCTCGGCTGGACGCTCGCCTGCGGGAGCGGCCGGGCGCTTGCGGATATCATCTCGGGTCGGGCTCCCGAGGTCGACTTTCGCTTTACCCACTAAGGCTGTTAACCACAGATGAACACGGATGAACACAGATCGTCCGGGAAATGTCGTCCATCCGTGACTATCGGCACGATGAATCGCTCCGCGACGATCATCTGTGTTCATCCGTGTTCATCTGTGGTTCCTGCTCTCACGACATGGTCACGCTGAAAGAAATCGAGGCGGCGGCGAGGGTGATCGAAGGCCAGGTCATCCAGACGCCGTTCCTGCATTCGCGCACGCTCTCGGAGATCGCGGGCGCCGAGATCTGGCTCAAGTTCGAGAACCACCAGTTCACGGCCTCCTTCAAGGAGCGCGGGGCGCTGAACAAGCTCACGTCGCTCGATGCCACGCAGCGCGCGAAGGGCGTGATCGCCTGCTCGGCCGGCAACCACGCGCAGGGCGTGGCGTATCACGCCCATCGCCTCGGCATCCCGGCGGTGATCGTGATGCCGCGCCACACGCCGTGGGTGAAGGTGGAGCACACCCAGCGCCACGGCGCGGAGGTGATCCTCGAGGGCGAGGGCTTCGACGGCGCCAAGGCGTGCGCCTTCGCACTCGGCGCGGAGCGCGGCCTCAACTTCGTGCATCCGTACGATGACGAGAAGATCATCGCCGGCCAGGGCACGGCGGGCCTGGAGATGCTGCGCGCGGTGCCGGACCTCGATGCGCTGGTGGTCGCGATCGGCGGCGGCGGGCTCATCAGCGGCATCTCCATCGCCGCGAAGGCATTGCGTCCGGCGATCGAGGTGGTG
>JAICTR010000415.1 GCA_025936275.1 Burkholderiales bacterium | reverse complement strand
CCCACCGTCGAGCTGATGCTGGGCGATCCTTCCGACGAGAAGACGCTCGAGAAGGCGTTCGAAGGCATGGACGCGGTCGTGAACCTGGTGGGGATCCTCCACGAGGGACGCCAGGATTTCAGCGCGGTGCATGCGGAGCTGCCGCGCAAGGTCGCGCGGGCGTGCCGCGCCGGTGGGGTGCAGCACCTGGTGCACGTGAGCGCGCTGGGCGCATCCGAGAAGGGGCCGAGCCGGTACCTGCGCTCCAAGGCCGCGGGGGAGGCGGCGGTGCGGCTCGCCTCGAGCGAGCTCGCGTGGACCATCCTCAGGCCCTCGGTGATCTTCGGCGAGGGCGACCGCTTCCTCAATCTCTTCGCGACGCTCGCGCGCCTTTTCCCGGCGATTCCGCTCGCCAAGGCCGGCACGCGCTTCCAGCCGATCTGGGTGGAGGACGTGGCGCGCTGCTGCGTCGCCGCGCTTGGCAATCCCGCCGCCTTCGGCCAGGCGTTCGACCTGTGCGGCCCGCGCGTCTACACGCTCGAGGAGCTGGTGCGGCTGGTCGCCGCGACGCTGGGCCTCGAGCGCGCCATCGTTCCGTTGCCCGACGCGCTCGCCAAGCTGCAGGCGACGATCCTCGAGGTCCTTCCGGGCAAGCTCATGACGCGCGACAACCTGCTCTCGATGAGCGTCGCGAGCGTGTGCAGCGGGCGCGCGCCCGCGTTCTGCGCCTTCGAGCCGGCCGCGATCGAGGCGGTGATTCCGGAATACATGGGCCCCGAATCGATCGGCGCCCGCTATGCGCGCTACCGCGCCGAAAGGTGATCGTGCCCGACCTCACGCTCGTGATCGGTAACAAGAACTACTCGTCGTGGTCGATGCGCCCCTGGGTCCTCATGCGCCAGCTCGGCATTGCGTTCCGGGAAGTGAAGCTGCGCTTCCACTCGGAGGAATGGGCGCGCGACATCGGCCGCTGGTCGCCGTCGGGCCTGGTGCCGGTGCTCTGGCGCGGCGAGCAGGCGGTGTGGGACACGCTCGCGATCGCCGAGACGCTCGCCGAGTGGCATCCGGGCGAAGGCGTCTGGCCGCGCGATCCCGCGGCGCGCGCCTTCGCACGCAGCATGAGCGCGGAGATGCACTCGGGCTTTCGCGAGCTGCGCACCGCCATGCCGATGAACATCCGCGCCTCGCTGCCGGGCAAGGGACTCACGGCCGGCGCGCGCGCCGACGTCGCGCGCATCGAGGCGTTGTGGAGCGAGGCGCGGCGCCGCTTCGGCGCGGGCGGCCCGTTCCTCTGCGGGGCCTTCTGCGCGGTCGATGCGATGTTCGCCCCGGTCGTGATGCGCTTCGCGACGTACGGTCCACCGCTCTCGGCGGAAAGCGCGCGCTATTGCGAGGCGGTGCGCGGCGCGCCCGGCGTGCGCGCCTGGATCGCCGAGGCGCTCGAGGAGAAGGAGGTCGTCGCGGAGGACGAGCCCTATGCGGCGAGCGCGCCGGCGGCGGCGAAGTGAACGCCGGCCGCGGCTGAACGCGCACGCATGAAGGTCTACCAGGTCGGCGGCTCGGTGCGCGACGAGCTCCTCGGCCTCCCGGTGCAGGACCGCGACTGGGTGGTGGTAGGCGCCGATCCGGGCGAGATGCAGCGGCTCGGCTACCGCGCCGTCGGCGCCGACTTCCCGGTCTTCCTGCATCCGGAAACGCACGAGGAGTACGCCCTCGCGCGGACCGAACGCAAGACCGGCCCGGGCTACAAGGGCTTCGCGTTCCATGCGGCGCCCGACGTGACGCTCGAGCAGGACCTCGCGCGGCGCGACCTCACCATCAACGCGATGGCGCGCGACGAGTCCGGCGCGATCGTCGATCCCCACGGCGGCGAGCGGGACCTGCGCGAGGGGGTGCTGCGGCACGTGAGTCCCGCGTTCGTCGAGGACCCGGTGCGGATCCTTCGCGTCGCGCGCTTCGCCGCGCGCTTCGGCTTCGCCGTGGCGCCGGAAACGCTCGCACTGATGCGCCGCATGGTGGAGGACGGCGAAGCCGATGCGCTCGTGCCCGAGCGCGTATGGCGCGAGCTCGCGCGCGGGCTCATGGAAAAGAGCCCGTCGCGCATGCTGGCGGTGCTGCGCGAATGCGGCGCGCTCGCGCGCGTGCTGCCGCAGCTCGACCGCTCGTTCGATCGCGCCGAGGTGCCCGAGCGCCTCGCGGCACGCCTCGAGCACGCGGCGAGCCGCGATTACGGCCTCGCGGTGCGCTTCGCGCTATTGGTGCTGGATCTTTCGCGGGAGGATGCGCAATCGCTCGCGATGCGCGTCAACGCGCCGGGCGAATGCCGCGAATGCGCGACGCTCGCGATCGGCGAGCGCTCGCGCGTGGCGGCGGCGCCGCTCGATGCGGAGGAGACGCTGGCGCTTCTCGAGCGTGCCGACGGATTCCGGCGGCCGGAGCGCCTCGAGCGGCTATTGCAAGTGGCCGAATGCGATGCGCTCGCGACCAGCGCCGCGAGCTACGCGCCGCGCCAGGCGCTGCACCGCGCGCTGGAGGCGGCGCGCAACGTCGACGCCGGCGCCGTGGCGCGCGAGTTCCCGGACGATATTCCGGGCGCCGTGCGCCGCGCGCGCCTCGCGGCGATCGCGAGCCTGCAGCCCGCGACCGGCCACTGAGCGCGTCAGCGCTTGCGCGAACGCGCCTTGCCGTTGCCGGCGCTCGCCGCTTCGGCGGTTTCCTCGACGGTCCTGCCGACGGTCTCGTAGATGCGCTGGTT
>JAICTR010000431.1 GCA_025936275.1 Burkholderiales bacterium | reverse complement strand
GTGCTCGACGCGATCCGCACCGAGAAGGTGACGCATTACTGCGGCGCGCCGATCGTGCATTCGATGCTGCTCAACGCGCCCGCCGAGTGGAAGCGCGGCATCACGCACAAGGTGAGCGGGCTCGTCGCCGCCGCGCCGCCGCCCGCGGCGATGATCGAGGGCATGGCGCGCATGGGCTTCGACATCACGCACGTCTACGGCCTCACGGAAACCTACGGTCCCGCGGCGGTGTGCGCGAAGCATCCCGAGTGGAGCGAGCTGCCGCTCGAGGAGCAGGTGCGCCGCAACGGCCGGCAGGGCGTCGCTTACCTGCTGCAGGAAGGCATGACCGTGATGGACCCGGAGACGATGCAGCCCGTGCCCGCCGACGGCGAGACGATGGGCGAGATCATGTTCCGCGGCAACATCACCATGAAGGGCTACCTGAAGAATCCCGCCGCCACCGAGGAAGCGTTCCGCGGCGGCTGGTTCCACTCGGGCGACCTCGCCGTGATGCAGCCCGACGGCTACATCAAGATCCGCGACCGCTCCAAGGACGTCATCATCTCCGGCGGCGAGAACATCTCCTCGCAGGAAGTCGAGGACGCGTTGTGCGGGCATCCCGCGGTGCTGCTCGCCGCGGTGGTGGCGCAGCCCGATCCCAAGTGGGGCGAGACGCCTTGCGCGTTCGTGGAATTGAAGGAAGGCGCCTCGGCCACCGCCGAGGAGCTGATCGAGTTCTGCCGCGCGCGCATGGCGCGCTTCAAGGCGCCGAAGTGCGTGATCTTCGGGCCGCTCCCCAGGACGTCCACCGGCAAGATCCAGAAGTTCCTGCTTCGCGAGCGCGCGAAAAGCACCGCCGCGATCGAATGACGCGAGCCAAAATCTTTGAGACGCAGATGACGCAGAAAGAACGCAGATGAACGCAGACGAGGCGAGGCAGGCTCGTGGAATATTTGTGCGCTGTACCGATGTGCACGACACCCTTTACAGATTCGATCTGCGTTCATCTGCGGCCCTTCTGCGTTCATCTGCGTTTCCCGCTTTCGGCCCGCAATGAGCACCATGCGTGAAGGATCGGTGCTGTGCCTGGACCCCCACGGGTTCCATCACATGCGATATACGGAGTGGGGGGACGCGCGCAATCCGCGCGTGCTGATTTGCGCCCACGGCCTCACCCGCAACGGCCGCGATTTCGATTACCTCGCCGAGCGCCTGTGCGATGCCTACCGCGTCGTGTGCCCCGACGTCGTCGGGCGCGGGCGCAGCGACTGGCTGCGCGATCCGAAGGATTACACCTACGCCGTGTACATGAACGACATGGCGGTGCTCCTCGGCAGCCTGCATGCCGAGACCGTGGATTGGCTCGGCACCTCGATGGGCGGCATCATCGGCATGCTGCTCGCGGCAACGTCCGGCTCGCCGCTGCGCAAGCTGGTGCTGAACGACGTGGGCAGCGTGATTCCCAAGGCGGCGCTCGAGCGCATCGGCCAGTACGTGGGCAAGGAGCCGCCGATGGATTCGCTCGAGGCGTTCGAGAACGCGATGCGCGCGTTCTCGCCCTTCGGCGAGCTCACCGACGAGCAATGGCGGCACCTCACCGTGCACGTCGTGAAGCAGGACCCGGACGGGCGCTGGCGCCCGCGCTACGATCCGGGCATCGCCGTGAACTTCGATCCGGCGATGGGCGCCGACGTGGACCTGCGCCCGTACTGGAACGCGGTGCACGGCCCGGTGCTCGTGATCCGCGGCGCGGAATCGGACCTGCTCCTCGCCGAGACGCTCGAGGAGATGCGGCAGCGACCGCATACGGAGACGCTGGTCGTGCCGCGCACGGGTCATCCGCCGATGCTCATGAACGACGCGCAGGTCCTCGCCGTGCGCCGCTTCCTGCTCGGCTGATTGCGTGGTCGGCGCCGCGCGCGTGGACGTGGTGGTGGTCGGCGCGGGCCACAACGGGCTCGTCTGCGCGTGCTACCTCGCGGCGCGCGGCCTGAAGGTGCTGATGCTCGAGCGCCGCGAGGCCGTCGGCGGCGCGGCAGTGACCGAGGAGTTTTATCCCGGATTCCGCAACTCCAGCGCGAGCTACACGGTGAGCCTGCTGAATCCCAAGGTGATCCGGGAGCTGCGCCTCGCCGAGCACGGCCTTCGCATCGTCGAGCGGCCGTTCGCGAACTTCCTGCCGCTTGCCGACGGCGGCTTCATCAAGGTGGGCGGCGGCATCGAGGCGACGCAGCGCGAGGTCGCGCGCTTCTCGCGCCGTGACGCCGAGCGCCTGCCCGATTACTACGCGCGCCTCGATCGCGTGGCCGACGTGCTCCGCGAGCTGCTGCTGCAAACGCCGCCGAATGCGGGCGGCGGATGGGCGGAGCTCGCGCCGATGTGGAAATCGTCCCGCGTGTTCCGCCACCTGCCGCTCGCGGCGCAGCGCGACGTGCTGGATCTCTTCACCGTGTCCGCCGCCGAGTGGCTCTCGCGCTGGTTCGAGTCCGAGCCGATCCAGGCGTGCTTCGGCTTCGACAGCGTCGTCGGCAACTTCGCGAGCCCGTACGATCCGGGCACCGCGTACGTGCTGCTGCACCACGTGTTCGGCGAGGTGAACGGCAAGAAGGGTTCGTGGGGCCATGCGATCGGCGGCATGGG
>JAICTR010000352.1 GCA_025936275.1 Burkholderiales bacterium | reverse complement strand
TAGCCCGACGTCTGATCGCGACCATCGTCGTCATGGCGGTGGTCGCGTTCGTCGTCTTCCTGCTGCTCTACCTCACGCCCGGCGACCCGGCCGCGATCCTCGCCGGCGACGCGGCCACCAGCCAGGACATCGCCAACATCCGCGAGGCCCTCGGCCTGAACGACCCGTTCCTGCAACGCTTCGGCCAGTGGATCGGGCGCCTGCTGCACGGGGACCTCGGCATCTCGATCTTCACCAAGCTGCCGGTCACGACGCTCATCGGCCAGCGCGTGGGACCCACGCTCTCGCTCACGCTCTGCACGCTGGTGATCTCGGTGCTGGTCGCGGTGCCGCTCGGCGTCGTCGCCGCCGCGCGCGCCGGCCGCTGGATCGACCGCGCGGTGATGGGCTTCTCGGTGGGCGGATTCTCTCTGCCGGTGTTCGTGCTCGCGTACATGCTGATCTACCTCTTCTCGATCCGGCTCGAGTGGCTGCCGGTGCAGGGCTATCGGCCGATGAGCGAGGGCCTCTGGCAGTGGGCGCGCCACCTCATCCTGCCCAGCATCGCGCTGGGCACCGTGTACATCGCGCTCATCGCGCGCATGACGCGCGCCGCGATGCTCGACGTGCTCGCGCAGGATTACGTGCGCACCGCGCAGGCCAAGGGACTCGCGCCGCACGCGGTGCTGCTCGGGCACGCGCTCAAGAACGCGGCCGTGCCGATCGTCACCGTGATCGGGATCGGGGTGGGGCTCCTCATCGGCGGCGCGATCGTGACCGAGACGGTGTTCGCCCTCCCCGGCGTCGGACGCCTCACGGTGGATGCCATCCTGCGGCGCGATTACCCGGTGATCCAGGGCATCGTGCTGATGTTCTCCGCGGCTTACGTGCTGGTGAACCTCGCGGTGGATCTCAGCTACATGTTCTTCGACCCGCGCATCCGATACTGACCATGGCCGCCGTCGCGATCGAAGCGCCGAAGCCCGCCTCGCCCACGTGGCGCAATTTCCGCGAGGCGCTGCGCCGCCATCCGACCGCCATCGCCGGCGCCGTCGTGCTGCTGCTCATGATCCTCGCCGCGTTCCTCGCGCCGTGGCTCGCGACCGTCGATCCGGAGGCGGTCGCGCCGGTGAAGCGCCTGAAGCCCCCCGGCGCCGAATGGTGGTTCGGCACCGACATGATGGGCCGCGACGTCTACAGCCGCGTGGTGTACGGCACGCGCGTGTCGCTCGCGATCGGCATCTCGGTGGCGCTCCTCACGACGCTCTTCGGCATCGCGATCGGGCTCGCCACCGGCTTCGTGCGCTGGCTGGACGCGATCCTGATGCGCGTGATGGACGGGCTGATGTCGATCCCGCCGGTGCTGCTCGCGATCGCGCTCATGGCGCTCACGCGCGCCAGCATGCAGAACGTGATCGTCGCCATCACGCTCGCCGAGACGCCGCGCGTGGTGCGCCTGGTGAGGAGCCTCGTGCTGACGCTCCGCGAGGAGCCCTACGTGCAAGCCGCGGTCGCCGCCGGCACGACGCTGCCGCGCATCCTCTGGCGCCACATCCTGCCCAACATCATGGCGCCGCTCCTGGTGCAGGCGACGTACGTCTGCGCCTCGGCGATGATCACCGAGGCGATCCTCTCCTTCATCGGCGCCGGCACGCCGCCCAACATCCCGAGCTGGGGCAACATCATGGCCGAGGGCCGCAGCATGTTCGGGCTCGCGAACTACCTCATCTTCTTCCCGGGCATCTGCCTGTCGCTCGCCGTGCTCGCGGTGAACCTGATGGGCGATGGGCTGCGCGACGCGCTCGACCCGCGCCTCGCGCGCAGGATGTAGCGAGTGGGCGCGCCGCTGCTCGAAGTCGAGGATCTGCGCACGCACTTCTTCACGCGCGACGGCGTGGTGCGCGCGGTGGACGGCGTGTCGTTCTCGATCGAGCCCGGCGAGACGCTCGCGCTGGTCGGTGAATCGGGCTGCGGAAAGAGCGTGACCTCGCTTTCGATCATGCGGCTCATCGCCTCTCCGCCGGGGCGCGTGGTGGGCGGCTCGATCCGCTTCGCGGGACGCGATTTGCTCTCCCTCACCGAGGGCGAGATGCGCAAGGTGCGCGGCAACGAGATCTCGATGGTCTTCCAGGAGCCGATGACGTCGTTGAATCCCGTGCTCACCATCGGCCGCCAGATCGCCGAATCGCTGGTGCTGCATCGCGCGATGACGCGCGCCGATGCCATGGCGCGCACCGTCGAGCTGCTGCGCCTCGTGAACATTCCCGAGCCCGCGCGCCGCGCCGCCGAGTACCCGCACCAGATGTCGGGCGGAATGCGCCAGCGCGTCATGATCGCGATGGCGCTCGCGTGCGACCCGAAGCTCCTCATCGCCGACGAGCCCACCACCGCGCTCGATGTCACCATCCAGGCGCAGATTCTCGACCTCATGCGCGAGCTGCAGGCGAAGACCGGCACCGCGATCCTGTTGATCACGCACGACCTGGGCGTGGTCGCCGAGATGGCGCAGCGCGTGGTGGTGATGTACGCCGGCCGCAAGGTGGAAGAGGCGCCGGTGGGCGAGCTCTTCGCGCGGCCGCGCCATCCGTACACGCGCGGATTGATGAACTCGATGCCGCGGCTGGGAGCGAGCCACGGCGTGCGCGAGCGGCTGCACGAGATTCCCGGCATGGTGCCGTCGCTGCGCGAGCCGCTCGCCGGTTGCGCCTTCGCGGCGCGCTGCAATTACGCCGTGGACGCTTGCCGCACCGGCGTGCCCACATTCGATCCGAAGGCGCCGGGTCACGCCGTGGCGTGCTGGGAAGCCGACCGCCTCCCGCCGGTGACTCGCCCATGAGCGCGCTGCTCGAGGTGCGCAAGCTCAGCGTGCACTATCCGACGCGCAAAGGCGTCGTGCACGCCGCCGACGAGGTGAGCTTCGACATCGCCGAGGGCGAGACCCTTGGCCTCGTAGGCGAAAGCGGCTGCGGGAAGTCGTCGACGGCGAAGGCGATCCTGAAGCTCGTCGATCCGACCGCGGGCGAGATCTCGTGGCGCGGGCAACGCATCGAGTCGCTTTCGCCCGCGGACATGCGGCCCTTCCGGCGCGAGCTGCAGGCCGTGTTCCAGGATCCCTACTCGTCGCTCAACCCGCGCATGCGCGCCGCCGACATCGTGGCCGAGCCGATCCGCAACTTCGAGTCCGCCGAGCGAGAGGAGATCGACGGGCGCGTGGCGGCCCTCTTCGAGCGCGTGGGCCTGCGCGCCGACCAGATGGTGAAGTACCCTTACGAGTTCTCCGGCGGCCAGCGCCAGCGGCTCGGCATCGCCCGCGCGCTCGCCCCCAGGCCGCGGCTCATCGTGTGCGACGAGCCGGTCTCGGCGCTCGACGTCTCGGTGCAGGCGCAGGTGATC
>JAICTR010000240.1 GCA_025936275.1 Burkholderiales bacterium | reverse complement strand
GAGCCGGGGCCGGGCATCCACACCACGCGCACCTTCTCGTGCGCGAGCCCGAGCATCTGCGCCACCGCCTCGCGCAGCGGATAGGGCTTCTGCCCGCCGGCCCAGACGATCGCGCCGCCGTCGCGCACGTCCGCCACCGCGCAGCCGGGGCCCATCGAGGCGTGCGACTGGAACGGAAACTCGTAGCGCGCCTGGACCACCTTCGAGGCGGAGGCGAGCGCCGCATCCACGTCGCCGTGCACGTCGTGCTTCTTGCTCGCGGCGGGCTGCGTCGTGCGCAGCGCCTCGTAGAGCGCGTCGTCGCTCTCCCAGAAGGTCGGCGCGGGGCGCGACCACTCCACCTTCAACTTTCGCGCCGCATCGATCGCCTGCTCCTCGCGCTCGCACACCACGGCGAGGAACTCGCCCTTGCGCACCACGCGCACGAGGCCTGGCAGCGACGCGCCCTCGTCGAAGCGCAAGATCTTTGCGTGCGCCTCGGGCGGACGGATGACGCGCGCGTGGAGCATTCCCGGCACGCGCAGGTCCGCGACGTAGCGATAGCTCGCCGCGACCTTCGCCGGAATGTCCATGCGTGGCACGGGACGGCCGGCGATGCGGTATTCCTTCGGATCCTTGAGCGGCGGCTCCTTCGCCACCTTCACGTGGAAGCGGCGATCGCCGATCAGCTCGCCATAGCCCACGTGCTTCATCGGATCGGCCTTCACGTAGACGATGCCGTCGTGCACGTAGAGCGCGTCGGCGGAAACGCCCAGCCGTTGCGAGGCGAGCGCGAGCAGCGTGGCCCGGCCCTGCGCGCCGGCCTTCCGCAGCGCCGCTCCGCCCTGGATCACGCCGTTCGAGGAGCCGGTGCCGCGCTGGTTCACGGTGGTCGCCGTGTCGCCCATGACGATGGTGACGCGCTCGAGCGGCACGTCGAGCTCCTCGGCGACGATCTGCGCGAACGAGGTGCCGATGCCCATGCCCGCCTCGATTTTGCCGACCGACGCGGTGACGCTGCCGTCGGCCGCGATGGCGAGCCACGAATCGAGCTCCGCGGGATCGACCTTCGCCGGCCATGCGGTGCCGGGCGCGGGAAGCCCGCTCTCCTCGGTCGAGACGGACACGCAGCCGGGAAGCGCGAACGACACGACCAGCGCGCCGCCGCCCTTCAGGAAATCGCGGCGCGAGAGGCCGCGTTGCGTGACGACGAAATCGGCCATGTCACGTCCTCCTTTCGGCCGCCATCCGCGAAGCGGCGCGCTTCACCGCGCGCAGGATCGCGAGGTGCGTGCCGCAGCGGCACTTGAGTCCCGAGAGCCCGCGCCGGATGTCGTCTTCGCTCGCGTGCGGGTTCGCCTCGAGGAGCGCCGCGGCGGTCATGATCCAGCCGTTGATGCAATAGCCGCACTGCGCGGCCTGCTCGTCGATGAACGCCTGCTGCACGGCGTGCAGCGCGCTGCCGCGCTTGAGCCCCTCGAGCGTCGTGATGCGCGTGCCGCGAGCGGAGGACACCGGCGTCGCGCACGAGCGGATGGCCACGCCGTCCATGTGCACGGTGCAGGCGCCGCACTGGCCGAGCCCGCAGCCGAACTTCGGCGCCATGAGGCCGAGGTCGTTGCGCAGCACGTAGAGGAGCGGCGTCTCGGGCTCGGCGCGCACGGTTTGCGGCTGGCCGTTGACGGTGAGGGAGATCGGATCGGACATGGAGCGCCTCTCGGGAGGGATCGTCGGCGCCGCGTCCCGTCATGCGGAACGAGCTGCGGAAACACGGCAAACGATATTTACGTCGCGCCGCGCGCCGCGGTCAAGGGAGCGCCGCGCGAATCTCTTCTTCGGCGAGGCCGCGCGCCATCACCACCAGGGTGTTGCGCGGTGCGCCCGCCGGCCACGCACGGAGCGAGCGCACCGGATGGAGCGCCGTGCCGACCGCCTGCACCACCGCCGGGCCGCGGCGCCCTTCGACCGCGACGAGTCCCTTCACGCGCAGCACGCGGCCCGCCTGCGCGTGGAGGAATCCCGCGAGCCGCAGGCAGAAGCCGGAGAGCTCGACCGGCGCGGCGAGCTCGAGCGCATGGACGTCGATGCCGTCATGGCCCTCTTCGCCCGAAGCCACCGCCGCCTCGACGCGGCGCACGTCGCCGCCCGGCGCACGGGCCGCGGAATGCCACACCTCGCGGGCGCTCGCCGCGACGTCGTCGGCATGCAGGATCTGCGCGTCGCGGTTCAGGCGCGCGAGGGCGGCGGCGAGGCGATCGACGTCGGCCGCGGGGACGAGGTCGGTCTTGGCGATGACCAGCACGTCGGCCGCGGCCGCGCGCGAGCGCGCGCGCTGCTCTTCCAGGCCCTGCAGGCCCGCGAGCGCGTCCACCACGGTCGCGAGGCCCTGCAGCGGAAAGCGCTCGCGCAGCCGCTCGTCGCCCTGGAACGCGGCGAGGAGCGGCGCGGGATCGGCGAGGCCGGAGAGCTCGAGCACCAAGCGCTCGAAGCGCGCCGCGCCGCGTTGCGTGCCGGCGAGCGAATCGAGCGCGTCGAAGAGGTCATCGCGCCTGGTGCAGCACGCGCATCCGCCGGCCAGCGCACGCGTGGTCCCCGCGTGACCGCCGACCAGGTGCACATCGATCGCGACCGGCGCGGGCTCGTTCAAGAGCGCGCCGGCATCGGCCATGTCGGGCTCGGCGAGCCAGCGCGCGAGGAGCGTCGACTTGCCCGCACCGGGCGATCCCGCGAGCACCAGCAGCGGGATCGCGCCCGCGGCATTCACCAGAGCGCCTCGCCGCGCGCCACGCGCTCGGCCATCTCGTGCTGGAATTCCGGCGGCCCGAAGCCGAAGCGCTCGCCGCTCTCCTCGTAGAAGAAGGGGCGCCCGGTGCGCAGGCTGAAGTCGCGCATCCACGCGAGGAGCTTCGCGTCGGGATCGCGTCCCGCGGAGCGCAGCACGTAGGCGATGCGCCCGCGCCAGCGCATCGGGATCACCATCACGCCGATGCGATCGGGGCGGAATTCCTCGGGAAAGGGCGAGCCTTCCTGCAGCCACCCGCAGACGAACTCGCGGCACGGATGCTGCGGACGCCGCTCGTAGATGGTGCAGCAGCGATCGCCGCGAAAATGGCACGGCGTGCCGGGACGCATCTCGTGGCCCTCGATGGTGCCCACCACCCAGCCGTCGCAGCACGCCGTGCATTCGCCGCAGCTTCGGGCGCGGTGCGCCGCGATGGGCACCACCGCGCCATGGCACGACTTGTACTTCCGGCCGCTGCCGCAAGGGCACGGATCGTTGCGACCGACCGCCATTGGAACGTGGAAATCGTGACGAGCGCGAAGAGGCGTCCAGTATACTCGTCGCATCGAACGGAACCGCGTTCCTGCATACAGAATCACGTGGCGGTCTACCTCGCCTGCCTGCTGTCGTTCCTCCAGGGCATCGCCTTCCGCGGCGTGAAGATGCAGGCCTCGCTGGACGCGCTCGGGCAAGGCGCGAGCTCCTTCGAAGTCGGCCTCATCGGCGCCACCTTCCCGGTGTTCCCGCTGCTCCTCGCGGTTTACGCCGGCAAGATCTCGGACCGCATCGGCATGCGCACGCCGATGGTCGCCGGCGCCGCGATCATGACCGCCGGCATCGCGATTCCGCTCGCATGGCACGGCATTCCGGGACTCATCGCCGCCGCGGCGTGCGCGGGGCTGGGCCAGATCTTCTTTCACGTCTCGGTGCACAACCTCATCGGCGCGTTCGGCGAGGGCGAGGCGCGCACGCGCAACTTCGCGACGTTCTCGCTCGGGCAATCGCTCTCCGCGTTCTTCGGTCCCTCGATCACCGGATTCTCGATCGACGGCCTCGGGTTCGGTCGCACCTACGTGCTGCTCGCGGCGATCTCGGCGCTGCCGGCGCTGATCCTGCTCCTCAGGCCGTCGATCGTGCCTCCGCGGAAGATCCATGCGCACGAGGACGCGAGCGGCGGATCCGCGGCGCTCTTCCGCATCCCGGGCCTGCGGCGCACGCTGATCATGAGCGGCGTGACGTTGACCGGGATCGAGCTCTTCAGCTTCTACTTCCCGGTGTACGGGCGCGCGATCGGCCTCAGCGCCTCGACGATCGGCATGGTCATGTCGACCTACGCGATCGCGGCTTTCATCGTGCGGCTTGGAATGCATCATGCATCGCGGCGGCTGGGCGAAGTGGGCGTGCTCACGGCGTCGCTCTTCATCGCGGGCGTGACGTACCTCATGGTGCCGATGGTGTCGCACGCGCTGCTGCTCGCGGCGATGGCCTTCCTGCTGGGGCTCGGCCTCGGTTGCGCGCAGCCGCTCACCATCCTCCTCACCTACAACCACGCGCCGGCGGGACGCTCCGGGGAGGCGCTGGGCCTTCGCATCACGGTGAACAAGCTCACGCAGATCGCGGTGCCGGTGGTCTTCGGTGGGCTCGGTTCCATGTTCGGGTTGCTGCCTGTATTCTGGGCTACCGGCGCGTTCGGGCTCGCGGGCGGACTGCTGTCTCTCGCGGAGCGGCCTCTGCGCGCGCGCCGGGCCGCCGCCGTGGAGACCCCGCCGCCGTTATCGATCCGGGAACGAAAGGAGGAAGCATGAAGAAGAACATCGTCGCCCTCGTCCTCGCGGCCGCCTCTTGCGCCGCGTTCGCGCAAACCCCTTCGGGCGACGCCGCGCGCGGCAAGTCGCTCTTCATGAAGAACATCTGCTGGAGCTGCCACGGCACCGAGGGCCACGGCGAGCCCTACGGCCCGAAGCTCGCGCCCAACCCCATGCCGTGGTAAGCGTTCGCGCACCAGGTGCGCCAGCCGCGCGGCACCATGCCGCACTACGCGCCGCAATTCGTGAGCGACCGCGACCT
>JAICTR010000225.1 GCA_025936275.1 Burkholderiales bacterium | reverse complement strand
GTTCCCGAAGGATTCGGAGATCGTGCGCCGCCTGCAGCCGCTGGTGGACGTCGGCCTCGACTACCTGCGGCTCGGCCAGCCGGTGCCGACGCTTTCGGGCGGCGAGGCGCAGCGTTTGAAGCTCGCGGGACACCTCGCGGAAGCCGCGGGCCGCTCGATCTCGATGCTGCCCCGTCGCCCCGCGACACCGACGGCGGCAAGACGCGCCTCTTCCTCTTCGACGAGCCCACGACCGGCCTGCACTTCGACGACGTGGCGAAGCTCCTCGCGTCGTTCCGCAAGCTCATCGCCGCGGGCCACTCGCTGATCGTGATCGAGCACAACCTCGACGTGATCCGCGCTTCCGACTGGATCGTCGACCTCGGGCCCGAGGGCGGCGACGCCGGCGGCGAGATCGTGGCGTGCGGCACGCCGGAGCAGGTGATGGCGAACGAAAGATCGCACACCGGCCGCGCGCTTGCGGATTACGAGAAGGCGCTCGCACCCTCTCCCAATGGACAGGGAGAGCATCCGCGTTCATCGGCGCCTTCATCTGCGTTCATCGGCGTTTCCGAAGGAGGCCCAGCGGAGCGAAAAGCCACCCTCTCCCAAGGGAGAGGGAGCAAAGCGATCTCCGTCCGCCATGCACGCGAGCACAACCTGAAGGGCATCGACGTCGAGATTCCGCGCGACAAGTTCACCGTGGTGACGGGCGTCTCCGGATCGGGCAAGTCCACGCTCGCCTTCGACATCCTCTTCGCCGAAGGTCAGCGCCGCTACCTCGAGTCGCTGAACGCGTACGCGCGCCAGTTCGTGCAGCCGGCCTCGAAGCCCGACGTCGATGCGATCTTCGGCATTCCGCCCACGGTCGCCATCGAGCAGCGCACCAGCCGCGGCGGCTCGAAGAGCACGGTCGCCACGCAGACCGAGATCCACCATTTCCTGCGGCTGCTCTTCGTGAAGCTCGGCACCCAGCACTGCCCCGAGTGCGACGTGCCGATCGAGCCGCAGAGCGTCGATGCGATCGTCGCGCGCGTCATGCGCGAGCAGCGCGGCAAGACCATCGCCGTGCTCGCGCCGCTGGTGACGAACCGCAAGGGCTTCTACACCGACCTCGCCAAGTGGGCGCTCGCGAAGGCGGTGTCCCACCTGCGGGTCGACGGCGAGTACCTGCCGACGAAAGGCTGGCCGCGCCTCGACCGCTTCCGCGAGCACACCATCGAGCTGCCGGTGGCCGAGGTGACGGTCGAGCCGCAGCACGAGAAGCAGCTGCGCCACGCCGTGGAGCAGGCGCTCGAGATGGGCAAGGGCGTGCTGCACGTCTGCTGCGGCGGCTGGGGCGACCGCGAGACGCAGATCTACTCGGTGAAGCGCGCGTGCCCCTCGTGCGGCCGCAGCTTCCCGGAGCTCGACCCGCGCCTCTTCTCGTACAACTCGAAGCACGGCTGGTGCGCGAGCTGCTACGGCACGGGCCTCAAGATCGAGCAGGTGGAATGGGACGACGAGCGCGCCAAGACCGGCACCGAGGACCACGTGCTCGATTCGTGGGTCGAGTGGCTGGAGCTGGACGAGCCGTGCGAGGAATGCCACGGCAAGCGCCTGAACAAGGAGGCGCTCGCGGTGCGCTTCCGCGGCCAGTCGATCGCCGACATGAGCGCGCAGCCGATCTCCGCGGCGCACCGGTTCTTCGACAAGCTTTCGGTCGCGGGGCGCGAGCAGGAGATCGCGCGCGACATCCTCGCCGAGCTCGCCTCGCGCCTCGGCTTCCTCGAGCAGGTGGGACTCGGTTATCTCTCGCTCGACCGCGGGGCACCGACGCTTTCGGGCGGCGAGGCGCAGCGCATCCGCCTCGCGGCGCAGCTCGGCTCCAACCTGCGCGGGGTGTGCTACATCCTCGACGAGCCCACCATCGGCCTGCATCCGCGCGACAACCAGATCCTGCTCGACACGCTCGCGCGCCTCAACGCCAAGGGCAACACGCTGGTGGTGGTGGAGCACGACGAGGACACGATCCGGCGCGCCGAGCACGTGATCGACCTGGGTCCCGGCGCGGGCCGCCTCGGCGGGCGCATCGTCGCCCAAGGCACCGCGGAACAACTGAAGGCGAACCCGGATTCGCTCACCGGTCATTTCCTGCGCGAGCCGCTGCGCCACCCGGTGCAGCCGCGGCGCGCGGTGGAGAAGTCCACGCCGTCGATCGAGGTGGTCGGCGCGAGGCTGCACAACCTGAAGGATGTCGACGTGCGCTTCCCGCTCGGCCGCCTCTCCGTCGTCACGGGCGTGTCGGGCTCCGGCAAGTCGACGCTCGCGCGCGACGTGCTGCACGAGAATTTGCGCCGACTGGTGGGCGAGGAGCGGAAGGGGAACGCGCGGCGCTCTCCCAAGGGAGAGGGCGCACTTTCGGGCTGCCGCTCGCTCAAGGGTTGGCCCCAGGTCTCGCGCGTGCTCGAAGTCGACCAGACGCCGATCGGCAAGACGCCGCGCTCCTGTCCCGCGACCTACGTCGGCTTCTTCGACAACATCCGCAAGCTCTTCGCCGACACGCAGGAAGCGCGCATCCGCGGCTACACCGCGAGCCGCTTCTCGTTCAACACGGCGGGCGGCCGCTGCGACGGCTGCGAGGGCCAGGGCGTGAAGACCATCGAGATGAGCTTCCTGCCCGACGTGAAGGTCGCGTGCGAGGTGTGCGGCGGCGCGCGCTTCAACGCCGAGACGCTCGCGGTGAAGATGCGCGGCAAGAGCGTGGGCGAGGTGCTCGCCATGAGCGTCGACGAGGCGGTCGAGTACTTCGCGCACCATCCCTCGATCCATCACTGCCTGCGCCTGCTGCAGGACGTGGGCCTCGGCTACCTCACGCTCGGCCAGCAGAGCCCGACGCTTTCCGGCGGCGAGGCGCAGCGCATCAAGCTGGTGACCGAGCTGGCCAAGGTGCGCACCGGCGGGCCGCCGGTGCGCGGCGGTCGCGCTTCGGTGCCGCAACATACGCTCTACGTCCTCGACGAGCCCACCGTCGGCCTGCACATGGCCGACGTGGAGAAGCTCATCCGCGTGCTGCATCGGCTGGTCGACGCGGGCAACAGCGTGGTGCTGATCGAGCACAACCTCGACATCATCGCCGAGGCGGACTGGATCGTGGACCTCGGACCCGAGGGCGGAGACGCGGGCGGGCGCGTGGTCCTCGCGGCACCGCCCGAGGAATTCCTGCGCGCGGGGGCGAAGACGCACACGGCGCGCGCGCTGCGCGAGTTCATGGCGGGGCACGCGGCGGGCTAGAATCGCTCCGCCATGAAGCGCATCCGCCCCCTGATCGCGGCGTTCGTCGCCACCCTCCTCGCCGCGGTCGCCCCGCCCGCCGCCGCGCAACCCGGCGGCGAGAAGGTCCTGCGCTACGCGTTCGAGATCGCGGAGACGAGCTTCGACCCGCACGCAATCAACGACGCGTACTCGAACATCGTCAACCAGGGCATGTTCGAGGCGCCGCTCACCTACGACTACCTGGCGCGGCCGCTCAAGCTCAAGCCGCAGACCGCCCAGTCGCTCCCCGAGGTGAGCGCCGACGGCACGACCTACACGATCCGCATCCGCCCCGGGATCTACTTCGCCGACGACCCTGCCTTCGGCGGGAAGAAGCGCGAGCTCACCGCGGCCGATTACGTGTATTCGATCAAGCGCGTGCTCGATCCCAAGGTGCGCGCCTCGCAGATCGCCGAGGTCGAGCCGTACGTCGTGGGCGCGGAAGAAGCGGCGAGCAAGGCGCGCAAGGAAAATCGTTTCGACTACGACGCGCCGCTCGAGGGCATCCGCGCGCTCGACCGCTACACCTTCCAGGTGAAGCTCAAGCAGCCGCTCTTCGTCTTCATCTACAACTTCGCCGACTGCCGCATCTCGTGCGCCGTGGCGCGCGAGGTGGTGGAGCGCTACGGCGAGGACTTCGGCTCGCATCCCGTGGGCACCGGCCCGTGGAAGCTCGCGTTCTGGAAGCGCTCGTCGAAGATGGTCTTCGAGCGCAACCCCGCCTTCCGCGAGGAGTCCTTCGACGCCGAGCCGAACGCCGACGATGCGCGCGGGCAGGAGATCCTCGCCGAGCTCAAGGGCAAGCGCATGCCGATGATCGACCGCGTCGAGGTCTCGATCATCGAGGAGACCCAGCCGCGCTGGCTCTCGTTCCTCAACGGCGAGATGGACCTGCTGTGGCTGGTGCCCGAGGAGTTCTCCTACCAGGCGTTCCCCAACAACCACCTCGCGCCCAACCTCGCGAAGCGCGGCATCAGGATGGAGCAGCAGCCGACGCTCGACGTCACCTACGCGTACTTCAACATGCTCGATCCCGTGGTGGGCGGGTACACGCCGGACAAGGTGGCGCTGCGCCGCGCCATCGCGCTTTCGTACAAGGTCGCCGACGAGATCGCGATCCTGCGCAAGGGCCAGGCGATTCCCGCCGACACGCCGTACAGCCCGGGCGTGGCGGGCTACGACCCGAACTTCCACACCAGCGCCAACGAGTACGACATCCCCAAGGCGAAGGCGCTGCTCGACATGTACGGCTACGTCGACCGCAATGGCGACGGCTATCGCGAGATGCCCGACGGGAGCCCGCTCACGATCCACATGTACTCCACGCCCACCGCCGCCGACCAGCAGTACGACGAGCTGTGGAAGCGCAGCCTCGACGACATCGGCGTGCGGCTCGAGATCACCAAGGGCAAGTGGCCCGACCTGCTGAAGGCCGCGCGCAAGGCGAAGCTGCAGTTCTGGAAGCTCGGCGGCTCGGCGTCGTCGCCCGATGCGGATACCTGGCTCACGGCGCTCTACGGGCCGAACAAGGAGGGGAATCTCGCCAAGTTCGACCTGCCGGCCTACAACAAGCTCTACGAGCAGGCCCGCCGCATGCCCGATAGCCCGGAGCGCACGAAGCTCTACCAGCAGATGGCGAAGATCGTCGTCTCCTACGTGCCGTGGCGCGTGAACGTGCACCGCATCCGCACCTCGATGTGGTACCCGCAGGTGATCGGCTTCACGCGCTCGCCGCTGCTCACCTTCAACTTCTGGAAGTACATCGACATCGACCCGGCCGTGCAGGCGCGAATGGGGTCAGGTTGATTT
>JAICTR010000023.1 GCA_025936275.1 Burkholderiales bacterium | reverse complement strand
GGCGCATGCGCTCGCCGTCGATCGGGGGCGCGTAGCCGGCGAGCCGCCCCGCCGAGACGTCGAAGCCGAGGAGCGCCAGCCAGTCCTTCACGCGCAGCAGCGACACGAAATGGCCGTTCCACGGGAACTCGCCGCGCGCCGGTCCCACGGAGCTGCGCAGGCCCCACAGGCTCCAGGGATTGAAGCCGAGGATCACGAGCCGTCCTTCCGGCATCATCACCCGGTCCACCTCGCGCAGGATCGCGTGCGGGTGCTCGGCGAACTCGAGCACGTGCGGCAGCAGCACCAGGTCCACGGACTGGGTGGCGATCGGCAGCTCGTGGCATTTGGCGCGCAGGTCGGGATGGTCCGAAGAGGCCACGCGCAGGCGATGCGCGATGCGGCTCTCGCGCAGCAGGTCGAAGCGCGGCAGGCCGAGCTGCAGCGCGTGGAAGCCGAAGATGTCCGGCGTCACGTCGTCGAGATACGCGCGTTCCTTGTCGAGCAGGTACTGCCCGAGCGGCGTCTCGAACCAATCCTGCAGCGTGTTGGTCGCCATGGGCCAATTCTAATAGACTCGGCCTCATGCTGAGAATCCACGCGGTGCCCGCGTTCCAGGACAACTACATCTGGGTGCTCGAGGATGGAACGCACGCCGCCGCGGTCGATCCGGGCGATGCCGCGCCGGTCCAGCGCTTCCTCGACGAACGCGGGCTCGCGCTCGCCGCGATCCTCGCCACGCACCATCACGCCGACCACATCGGCGGCGTGCCGGCGCTGGTCGCGCGCTGGCGCTCGCCGGTGTTCGGTCCCGCGCACGACGGCGTCGAGGGCCTCACCCGCGCGCTGGCCGAGGGCGATCGCCTGGAGGTGCCGGCCCTCGAATACGAATTGCGCGTGCTCGACATCCCGGGCCACACGGCCGGCCACATCGCGTTCGTGCACCAGGGATCCGAGCCCGCCCTCTTCTGCGGCGACACGCTCTTCGCCTGCGGCTGCGGGCGGCTCTTCGAGGGCACGCCCGCGCAGATGTCGGCCTCGCTCGCGAAGCTCGCGGCGCTGCCCGGCGCGACGCGCGTCTATTGCGGGCACGAGTACACGCTCGCGAACATCCGCTTCGCCGAAGCGGTGGAGCCCGCGAACCTCGAGCTCGCCGCGCGCCGCGCGCGCGAGAGCGCGAAGCGCGGGCGCGGGGAGCCGACGCTTCCCTCGACGATCGCCGAGGAACGCGCCACCAACCCGTTCCTGCGCTGCTCGGATCCGCGCGTCGTCGCCGCCGCCGAACGCCACGCCGGCCGCAAGCTCGAGGATCCGGTCGCGGTGTTCGCCGAGATCCGCGAATGGAAGAACCGGTCCTGAGCGCGCTGCGCGCCGACTTCGCGATCCGCGCGGCGACGCCGGCCGACGTGGGCGAGCTGCTGCGGCTCATCGGCGCGCTCGCCGAATACGAGAAGCTCGCCGACATGGCGGTGGGCACCGAGGCGATGCTGCATGCGGCGCTCTTCGGTGCGCGCCCGAGCGCCGAGGCGCTGGTCGCCGAGCGCGGTGCTCGCGCGGTGGGCTTCGCGCTCTACTTCACGACCTTCTCCACGTTCCTCTGCAAGCCGGGCCTCTATCTGGAGGACCTGTTCGTGGAGCCCGCGCATCGCGGCGCCGGCATCGGCAAGGCGCTGCTCGCCGCGCTCGCCGCGCGCGCCGTCGAACGTGGGTGCGGGCGGCTCGAATGGCGCGTCCTCGACTGGAACGAGCCGTCGATCCGCTTCTACGAATCGCTCGGGGCGAGCCTCTTGCGGGAATGGATCCTGGTGCGCATGACGCACGGGCAATTCGCGGCGCTCGCGAAAGGGGGGCCCGTTTCCGTTTCCGCGGAAAAAGGAACCTGACCCCTTTTTCGCCTTAGAATACCGACCGGGCCGCCCACGAGGCGGCCGCTTTTTTCGAAAGCACCGCCATGCTGGATACCCTTCGCAGCGACTTCCGCTCGCTCGCCCCCGCCGTGGATTTCTGCGCGCTGCGCTTCGTCGAGGAATCGAGCGAGTACCTCGCGGTGCGCCAGGACGTGCCCGAGCCGCCGCAGCTTTCCACGAGCCGCGGCGCGATGGTGACGGTGATCGACGGCGGCGGCCTCGGCTACGCCGCGACCAGCGACCTCTCGAAGGCTGGCCTCGCGCGCGCCATCGATCGGGCGCGCGACTACGCGCGGCTCACCGCGGGAAAGAGCGTCGTCGACTACGGCACGATGCGGATGCCGCGTCCCGCCGGCGCCTACCGCTCGCCGGTCGCGCGCGACCCCGCGTCGCTCTCGCGCGCCGACAAATACGAGCTCCTCGCCGCCGAGGCGAAGCAGTGCCGCATCGACGATCGCATCGTCGACTGGGAAGCGAACCTCTGGACCACGGCCTCCCGGCAGGCGTATTTCACGGCCGACGGCGGCGACGTGCGCCAGGAATTCCACTTCGTCGTGCCGAATCTCTCCGCCACCGCCTACGCGAAGGGCGAATCGCAGACGCGCAGCCACGCCGGCCGCTACAACGGCTTCTGCCGCCAGGGCGGGCTCGAGATCCTCGACGCGTTCGGGCTCGAGGGCGCGGGGCGCGAGGTGGCGCAAGCCGCGCTCGAGCTCCTCGCCGCGCCCAACTGCCCGAGCGGCACGATGGACGTGCTGCTCATGCCCGACCAGATGATGCTGCAGATCCACGAGTCGATCGGCCACCCGCTCGAGCTCGACCGCATCCTCGGCGACGAGCGCAACTTCGCCGGCACGAGCTTCGTCACGCTCGACATGTTCGGAACCTATCGCTACGGGAGCGAGCTCCTCGACGTGACGCACGATCCGACGCGCGCCGGCCAGTACGCGAGCTACGGCTGGGACGACGACGGCCTCGCCGCGGAAAAGGTGCACGTGATTCGCGACGGCATCCTGCAGCGCCCGCTGGGCGGCGCGATCTCGCAGAAGCGCGCCGGCATCGACGGCGTCGCGAACACGCGCGCCTGCTCGTGGAACCGCGCACCGATCGATCGCATGGCGAACCTCAACGTCGAGCCGGGCACTTCCACCCTCGACGAGCTGGTCGCGGCGATCGGCCACGGCGTGATGATGCGCACCAACGTCTCGTGGTCCATCGACGACTCGAGGAACAAGTTCCAGTTCGGCTGCGAATGGGGCCGCATGATCCGCGACGGCAAGCTCGCCGAGGTGGTGAAGAATCCCAACTACCGCGGCATCTCCGCCACCTTCTGGCGCTCGCTCTGCGGCGTCGGCGACGCCTCGACGTTCGAGGTGATGGGCACGCCCTATTGCGGCAAGGGCGAGCCCTCGCAGGTGATCCGCGTCGGCCACGCCTCGCCCGCGTGCCGGTTCTCGAACGTGGACGTGTTCGGAGGTGCCGCATGAGCGACATGCGCGGCTACTTCGAGGACGTCGCCTCGCACCTGCAATCGCTCGCGCGCGCGGGCGAGGTGCTGATCTCGCGCCTCTGCGCAGAGGAGAGCGACTTCATCCGCTTCAACCGCAGCCGCGTGCGCCAGGCGACCGCGGTGCGCCAGGCGGCATGGACCGTGTCCCTGATCCGCGGCGCGAAGCGCCTCGATGCGCGCGTGAGCGTGGCCGGAAGCCTCGCCGCGGACAAGCCGGCGCTCGCCGCACTGGTCGCGGAGCTGCGCGATTCGCTCGACGGCGTTCCCGACGATCCGTTCCTGCTCTACGAGACGGCGCCGGCGACCAGCACGGCGAAGCCGCGCGAAGCGCGCCTGCCGCGGCCGGCGCAGGTGATCGACGAAGTGCTCGCGGCCGGGCGCGGCCTGGACCTGGTGGGCTTCCATGCGGCGGGCCCGATCTGGAAGGGCTTCGCGAGCTCGCTCGGCGTGCGCCACTGGCACGCGGTGGAGAGCTTCGACCTGGGCTGGTGCCTCTACCACGATCGCGACAAGGCGGTGAAGACGAGCTACGCCGGCTCGACGTGGGACAGCGCCGCCTTCCAGTCGAAGATGGGCTTCGCGCGCGAGCAGCTCGCGCGCCTCGCCGGGAGCCCGCGCACGCTGGAGCCCGGCGAGTACCGCGCCTACCTCGCGCCGGCGGCGATGACCGAGCTCCTCGGCATGATGTCCTGGGCCGGGTTCGGATTGAAGAGCCTCAACACCAAGCAGAGCGCGCTGATCCGCATGGCCGACCGGGGCGCGCGGCTCTCGCCGCTGGTGACGATCGCGGAGAACACCGCCGAGGGCATCGCGTGCGGCTTCCAGGCCGAGGGCTTCGCGCGCCCGGACCGCGTGCCGCTGGTGGAGGCGGGTGAGCTCGCCTCGCCGCTGGTGAGCCCGCGCTCGGCGCGCGAGTACGGCGTCGCGACCAACGGCGCGAACGCCGGCGAGACGCCCGAGTCGCTCGACCTCGCGCCCGGCACGCTCGCCGAGAGCGAGGCGCTCGCCGCGCTGGACACCGGCATCTACGTCGGCAACCTCTGGTACCTCAATTTCTCCGACCGCTCCGCGTGCCGCCTCACCGGCATGACGCGCTTCGCGTCGTTCTGGGTCGAGGGCGGCAAGATCCGCGCGCCGGTGAACGTGATGCGCTTCGACGACACCGCGTATCGGCTGCTCGGCGCGAGCCTCGAGGGGCTCACGCGCGAGCGCGACCTCGTCCCCGACACCAACACCTACGGAGAACGCTCGACCGAATCGGTGCGCACCCCGGGCGGCCTCCTCTCCGCCTTCGCGCTCACCCTGTGAGCCGGCGCATTGACGCCCCGCCATGGCGGGGTTAGCATCCGAAAAACCTCAAGAGAAACAATGACTCATTCGCTGAACTTGAAGCGCCATCTGAAGGCGCTCGCGGCCCTCGCCGTGCTCGCCGCATTGCCCGCGTTCGGCGCGGCGCCGGGCGATGCGCCGAGCGCATCGAGCGATGGCGCGGCGCTGCGCGAGCCGCCGCCCGCGTTCGACGACATCGACGACGTGCCGCTGCCCGATCCCGACCTGTGGCAGCGCATCCGCGTGGGCTTCGCGCTCGAGCCGCTCGATTCCCCGCTCGTCGCCGAGCAGGAGGAGTGGTACGCGAGCCGGCCCGACTACATCAAGCGCTTCGTCGATCGCGGCAGCCTCTACCTGCACTACATCGTGGAGCAGGTCGAGAAGCGCCACATGCCCACCGAGATCGCGCTCCTTCCGGTGGTCGAGAGCGCGTTCACGCCGCGGGCCGAATCGCGCGCGCGCGCCTCGGGCCTGTGGCAGTTCATCCCGTCCACCGGCAAGACCTACGGGCTCAAGCAGAACTGGTGGGTGGACAACCGCAACGACGTCGTCGCCGCGACCCAGGCGGCGCTCGATTACCTGCAGCGGCTGCACGACGAGTTCGGGAGCTGGGAGCTCGCGCTCGCCGCCTACAACTGCGGCGAAGGCTGCGTCGGACGCGCCGTCGCCTGGAACCAGAAGCGGGGGCTGCCGACCGACTACCTGAGCCTCAAGCTTCCGCCCGAGACGAAGAGCTACGTGCCGAAGCTCATCGCGGTGAAGAACATCGTGCTCTCGCCCGCCACCTACGGCATCGAGCTCGACTCGGTGCCCGACCAGCCGTACTTCACCACCGTGAAGGCGCCGGCGAAGATCGACGTGAAGCTCGCCGCCAAGCTCGCCGGCATGACCGAGGAGGAATTCGTCGCGCTCAATCCCGCGCACCGCAAGCCCGTGGTGGCGGCGAGCGCGACGCTGGTGCTGCCCATCGACAAGGTGGAGACCTTCCAGGAGAACCTGGAGAACTACGACAAGCCGCTGGTGAGCTGGACCACGTACAACGCGCGCCGCGGCGAGTACGTCGATAGCATCGCGCGCCGCTACGGGCTCACGCGGCACGAGCTGCTCGCGGTGAACGACACGCTGCGCCTCGATCGCCGCCTGCGGTTGCGCTACGCGCAGCAGGTCCTGGTCCCCATCCGGCGATCGGCGGCCCATCACGGCGGCACGTCGCTTCGCACCGCCTCGGCCGGCGGCGCCGCGGTGCGTGCCGGCAATGGAGGCGGCAACACGCAGTGGTACACCGTGCGCGCGGGCGACACGCTCTATGCCATCGCGCGCCGCTTCTCGACCGGCGTGGAGGCGCTGCGCTCGCTGAACCACCTGCGGTCGCACACCGTGCTGCACATCGGCGCGCGGTTGCGCGTTCCGGACCCGCGCTAGGCGCGTCGCGGGCGGTGCGTCATCGCCCGCATTCCTCGGCAGACACGCCCTGGGCCGAGTGCGCCAGGGAGACGCGTTGCGCGACCACGCTGCCGCCGCCGGCGGCGCGCGTGATGTAGCTCCATCCCTGCTGCGCTTCCTGCGGCGAGATGCCGCTGCAGGCCGCCGCGGTCGTCACCTGCGGGCCGCGCGTGGTCGCGGAGACGAACGGCGCCGGATTCGCGCAACGCATGAGCTCCACGCCGACCCGGCAGGCGGCGGCCGCGTCGCCCCGGTCGGCGTCCGCGCGCAGCCGCTGCAGCACCGTGGCGGCCGCGGTGCCCTGCGGCAACACCGCGGCGACGCGGCCATCGCGGGATGGCGCAGCAGCCGGCCGCGCCGCTCCCCGCGCGGCAGCGGCGGGGGCCGCGGCCTCCGGCGTCGGGGCCTCCGGCGTCGCGGGATAGGTGCGCGGCGCGAAGGGAATTGGCCCGGGTGCGGCGGGGGCCGCGGCCGTGGGCGTCACGGGCGCCGCGGCCGCCGGCGGTTTCGGCTTCACGGGGGGATGCGATGCCGTGGAGCGCACATGGACGTACGCACCGAGGGCCGCGGCGGCGAGCCCGCCGGCGATGATCCAAAGCGCGAAGCGCGACCTCATCGGAATGCTTTCGTGCGGGGATGGCGGCGCGGCTCAGCGCCGCCCGGTGATCTCTTCGAAGAACGCCTCGCTCGACGGCTCGCGCCCGAGGAAGTCGCGCACCATGTCCGCCTCCTCGCGCTGCCCGCCCTGCGAGAGCACCTTGGCGCGGTAGGCGAGGCCGACCTTCGGGTCGAGCATGTCCTTGCGGAACGGCGTGAGCATGTCGAGCGCGAGCACCTCCGACCACATGTAGCCGTAGTAGCCGGCGGCGTAGTTGCTCGCGATATGGCTGAAGGACGCCGGAAACATCGTGCCCTCGACGTGGCCGAGCGGCGTCGCCGCCTCGAGCTCGGTCCACACCGCGAGCGGCGGGCGCGGATCCGTCGAAAGCGCCATGTCGAAGGTCGCGAACAGCCATTGCCGCGCGTAGCGGATCCCCTGGCCGTATTTGCGGGCCGCCTGGAGCTGGGCGATCTCCTCGTGGGTCAGGTGCGGGCACTCGGGGCATACCTCGCGGAAGAGCTCGAGCGGCTGCTCGCGCCGCGCCCATTCCTCGAACATCTGCGACGGCGCCTCGGCGAAGTCGAGCTTCACCGCGGTGCCCGCATCGGGGTTGTAATCGGTCACCGAGAGCACGTTGTGCAGCACGTGGCCGAACTCGTGCATCATCGTCTCGAGCTCGCCCTGGTCGAGTCCCTTGCGGTCGAAGTTGGTGACCAGCGCGGCGAGCGGCGTGCGGCGCGCGAGGCGGCTGGCACCGCGGATCGGGAAGGCCGCCGCGTGGTTGTACTTGCCCTCGCGCGGGTAGAGATCGAGGTAGAAGCCGGAGAGGAACTTCCCGGACTTCGCGTCGAGCACGTCGAAGTAGCGCACGTCGGGGTGCCACACCGGCACCTTCACCTCGCGGAACTTCACGCCGTAGAGGCGCTGCGCGACGAGCATCGTGTACGCGATCGCCTTGTCGGTCGGGAAATAGCGGCGCAGCGCCTCCTGGTCCACCGCGTAGCGCTCGCGCCTTACCTTGTCCTGGTAGTAGGCGACATCCCAGCGCTCGAGCTTCGTCGCCTCGGGCGCCGTGCCGAGCTCCTTCGCCTTCTCGGCAACGAGCTCGGCGATCTCGCGCTTCTCGATCGGCGCCACGGCGGCATGCACGGCATCGAGGAATTTCGCGACGGTCGCGGGATCGTGGGCCATGCGATGGCGCAGCGCGTACGCGGCGAAGGAAGGCAGGCCGTAGAGGCCCGCGAGCTCCTTCCTCAGTGCGAAGATCTTCTCCAGCAGGTCGAGGTTCGCCTGGCCGCCCTCGGAGAGCTTCGCCTTGTAGTAGCGGCTGCGCGCCGCGCCGCTCTTCGCGCGCGCCATGAACGGGAAGTACGAGGGATAGTCGAGGCCGAGCCGGTAATTGCCGTCGGCGTCGCGCGGGTGCGCGTCGAGATACGCGGCGGGCATGCCTTCCATCTCCGCCGCCGCGACCACGATTTGCGTCTTGTCGTCGCGCACGTTGCGGTCGTACGCCTGGCGCAAGGTCTCCAGCTCGTCGAAGATCGCCTTGGCCCGTGCGCGCTTCCCGGGCGGCAACGACGCGCCGCTGTCCTCGAAGCCTTCCAGCAGATCCTTGGCGAGCTTCGCCTGGTGGGCGTTCGCGGGCTTCGCGGCGCGCACACGGGCGAGGAGCTTCTCGCTCTGGAAGAGGTCGGTGTTGAGCGCGGTGAATTTCTGCAGGCACGGCTCCGCGGCGTCGCGCGCCGCCTTGTCCGGATGCACGTTGGAGAGGAGGTAGATCGGCGCGCCGAAATCCTCCATCTCGATCGCGAGCCGGTTCCACTCGCCGAAGATGCCGGCGCCGCCCCGCTTCGCCTCCATCGCCGCGATCATGCGGCGCGCCTTGGCGATGCCCGCCTCGCAGGCGCGCGTGATGCCCGCGGCGTCGTACACCGGCATCACCGCGCGCGCGTGCGCAGGCGACGGTGCGAGCGCCGCCGCCAGCGAAAGCACGGCCGACGCCGCGGCGAGCGAAGCACGCATCGCGGCCCTCACCAGATCGACACGCGCCGCTCGGGCGGGAGGTACATGCCGTCGCCCGGCTTCACGCCGAACGCCTCGTAGAAGCCGGACTGGTTGGTCGCGGCGCCGTCGCAGCGGAAGCGGCCCGGCGAATGCGGGTCGATCTTGATGCGGCGGATCTGCTCCTCGGGGCGCATCTGCTCCGCCCACACCTGCGCCCAGCCGATGAAGAAGCGCTGCGTGCCGGTGAGGCCGCCGATCACGGGCGCGGCCTTGCCGCCGAGCGACAGGTTGTACGCCTTCCACGCGATCTCGAGCCCCGAGTTGTCGGCGATGTTCTCGCCCAGCGTGAGCTTGCCGTTGAGGTGGTAGCCGGGAAGCGGGCTGTACGCGTCGTACTGCGCGACGAGCTTCGCGGTCTTCGCCGCGAAGCGCTCGTGGTCTTCCTTCGTCCACCAGTCGCGCAGGTTGCCCTTGCCGTCGTACTGGCTGCCGGAGTCGTCGAAGCCGTGGCTGATCTCGTGTCCGATCACCGCGCCGATCGCGCCGTAGTTCACCGCGTCGTCGGCGTCCGCATCGAAGAGCGGCGGCTGCAGGATCGCGGCGGGGAACACGACCTCGTTGATCTCGGGGTTGTAGTACGCGTTCACCGTCTGCGGCGTCATGTACCACTCGGTGCGGTCCACGGGGGCGCCCAGCTTCGCGAGGTTGCGCCGGTACTCGAAATCGTTCGCGCGCATGAGGTTGCCGACGAGGTCGCCGGGCGCGATCTCGAGCGTCGAGTAGTCGCGCCACTTCACGGGATAGCCGATCTTGGGCGTGAAGAGGGCGAGCTTCGCGAGCGCCTCTTTCTTGGTCTCCGGCCCCATCCAGTCGAGGCCCTCGATGCTCTGCTTGTAGGCGGCGAGCAGGTTCGCGACCAGGCGATCCATGCGCGCCTTCCTCTCCGGCGGGAAGTAGCGCGCGACGTAGAGCTTGCCGAGCGCGAAGCCGATCGAGTGCTCGACCAGCTCCACGCCGCGCTTCCAGCGCGGGCGGTTCTCGGGGATGCCCTGCAGCACGCCGCCGGTGAAGGCGAAGCGCTCGTCGACGAAGGGCCTGGAGAGATACGGCGCGTAGGCGGAGAGGAGCCGCCAGCGGAAGTAGCTCTTCCACGTGGCGAGCGGCGTTTCCTCCACGAGCTTCGCGAAGCCCTCGAAGTAGCTCGGCTGGCTGAGGATGAGCTTGTCCACCTTGCCCTCGAGCTGCGACGCGGCGAGGTAGCGGTGCCAATCGTAGCCGGGCGTGAGCTCGGTGAGCTTCGCGATCGGATACGGGTTGTAGGTCTTCACCGGGTCGCGGTTCTGCACGCGCGTCCACTGGATCTGCGCGAGCTTCGTCTCGAGCGCGAGGATCTCGTCCGCCATCGCGGCGGCGTTGCGCTCGCCCGCCATGCCGAGCATCTTCTCGACGTGCGCGCGGTACTTGGCACGCATGCCGTTGATGCGCGCGTCGTCGTGCTTCAGGTAGTAGTCGCGGTCCGGGAGCCCCAGTCCGCCCTGGCTGAAGTCCGCGGCGTAGCGCGTTGAATCGCGCGCATCCTGGTGAACGCTGTAATCGTAGGGGGCGCCCACGCCGATGCGGTTGAAGTGCGCGATGAGCGCCGGAAGGTCGTCCTTCGAGGCGAGGCGGTCGATGCGGGAGAATTCGCCGGCGAGGGGCCTCAGCCCCAGCGCGTCGAGCCGCGCCTCGTCCATGAAGCTCGCGTAGAGGTCGCGGATCTTGCGCGCGTCGGGGTCGCCCGCCGCGGCCGGGTTGCGCGCGTCCTCGACGATGCCGTGCAGCTGCTCGAGCGTGCGATCGCGCACCTGGATGAAGGTGCCGTACCAGGACTTGTCGGGCGGGATCTGCGTGCGGGCGATGTAGGCGCCGTTCACGTGGCGGTAGAGGTCGTCCTGCGCGCGCACCGACGGATCGAAGTTCTCCGGGTGGATTCCGGGGGCGGCCGCGGGTTGCGTCGCTTGCGGGGCCGGCGCGGCGCAAGCCGCGACCAGCAGGGCCGCGGCGAGCGCGGCGAGGCTGCGGGGGGTCATTCCATCTCCTTCGCGCGTTGCAATCCTTGTGGGATCGAGGCGAGCAGGCGGCGCGTGTACTCCTGCTGCGGGTGGCGGTAGATCTCGTCGGAATCGGCCATCTCCACCACGCGGCCCTCGTTCATCACCATCACGCGGTCGGAGATGTACTTCACCACCGCGAGGTCGTGCGAGATGAAGATGTACGAGAGGCCGTATTCGTCCTGCAGGTCCTGCAGCAGGTTCAGCACCTGCGCCTGCACCGAGACGTCGAGGGCCGAGACCGATTCGTCGCAGATCAGCACGTCGGGCTTCATGGTGAGGCAGCGCGCGATCGCGATGCGCTGGCGCTGCCCGCCGGAGAACTCGTGCGGGTACTTGTGGAACGAGGCGTCCGGCAGGCCCACGCGGCGCAGCAGCTGCAGCACCATGTCCACGCGCTCGCGATCGTCCTTGCCGATGCCGTGGATGCGCATCGGCTCGAGGAGGATCTGCCCGATGGTGAAGCGCGGGTTGAGCGACGCGTACGGGTTCTGGAAGATGATCTGGATGCGGCGCCGGTAGGCCATCATCTCGCGGTCCGAGAGCGCGAGGAGGTCGCGGCCCTCGAAGAGCACCTCGCCGCCGGTCGCCTCGTGCAGGCGCATCACCGTGAGGCCGACCGTGGTCTTGCCGGAGCCCGACTCGCCGACGAGGCCCAGGGTCTTGCCCTTGGGCAATCGGAAGCTCACGCCCTTCACCGCCGGCACCGCACGCTTGCGGAAGAGCCCTTCCTTCAGGAAGAACGTCTTGTCGAGGTTGCGCACCTCGAGGATGATCTCGTCCTCCGGGCTCGTGCCGCGCGGGCGTTCGCCCAGCTCGACGCGCGCCTCGCCCTTCAGGAAATCGTCGATCACCGGCAAGCGGCGCGGGCGCCGGTCGAGGCGCGGGCGGCAGGCGAGCAGCGCCTTGGTGTACGGGTGGCGCGGCTCGCGGAAGATCGCGTCCACGCTTCCCTGCTCGCGGATCTCGCCGTCCTGCATCACCACCACGCGGTCGGCGATGTCGCCCACGACGCCCAGGTCGTGCGTGATGAAGAGCACCGACATGCGGTGGCGCTGCTGCAGCGCCGCGATGAGGTCGAGGATCTGCTTCTGGATCGTGACGTCGAGCGCGGTGGTGGGCTCGTCGGCGATGAGCAGCTTCGGCTCGCAGGCGATCGCCATCGCGATCATCACGCGCTGCTGCTGGCCGCCCGACATCTCATGGGGATACGAATTCACGCGCAGCTTGGGATCGGGAATGCCCACCTCGTGCAGCAGCGCCTCGGCGCGCGCCTGCGCCTGGCGAAGTCCCAGGCCCATGTGCAAACGCAGCACCTCGGCGATCTGCTCACCCACGGTGAAGACCGGGTTCAACGACGTCATCGGCTCCTGGAAGATCACCGAGATGTCCTTGCCGCGGATCGCCTGCATGTCGGCCGCACCCGCGCGCAGGAGGTCGCGCCCCGCGCCCTCTCCCGCCGGGCGATACAGGACGCGGCTTTCCGGCGCCACGATCGCGTTCTCCGGAAGCAAACCCAGGATCGACATCGCCGAGACGCTCTTGCCGCTGCCGGATTCGCCCACCAGCGCCACGGTGCTGTCGGCGGGAATGTCGAACGAGATGCCGTTCACCGCGCGAAAGGGCGGCAGGTTCCGGTCGACGCGGAAGCGGATGTCGAGGTCGCGCACCTCGAGGAGGGGATTGCTCATGTTTCGCGGGGGCCCAGCCGGTGGATCCCGGCGTGCGCGGGGATGACCATGCAAAGGGATCGCTTCGTTCCGGGCCGCATGGTCATTTGAGCTTCGGGTCGAGCGCGTCGCGCAGGCTGTCGGTGAGGAGCGAGAACGCGGTCACCAGGACCGCCATGCTCGCGCCGGCGGCGACCAGCTGCCACCACTTGCCGATCACGAGCTCGTTCTGCGCTTCGGCGAGCATCGTGCCCCAGGAGACCATGTCCACCGGCACGCCGAAGCCGAGGAACGAGAGGATCACCTCGGCCTTGATGAAGCCCACCGTGTACTGCGAGAGCTGCACCAGCGCCACGTGGCTCACGTTGGGCAGGATGTGGTGGAACATGCGCGAGCCGTGCGAGGCGCCGATCGCCTGCGCCGCCTTCACGTACTCGCGGTTCGAGTGCTTGATGTACTCGGCGCGGATCAGGCGGTAGATGCCGGTCCAGCCGGTGAGCGAGAGCACCAGCACGATCGGCACGATGCCCTTGCCGAATTTTCCCGTCGACGTCGCGACCGCGGCGAAGGCGAGGATCAGCAGGATGTACGGGATCGAGGTGAAGATGTTGTAGAACCACTCGAGGAAGTCGTTCACCTTCCCGCCCCAGTAGCCCGCCATCGCCCCGAGGACGGTGCCGATGAGGGTCGCGAGGAGCGCGCTCGCGAGGCCCACGAAGATCGAGACCTCGCTGCCCTTGATGGTCTTCTTCAGCACGTCGCGGCCCCACTTGTCGCCGCCGAAGGGGAGCGTCTCGGAGCGCTTCACCTGCGTCACCGCGATCTTCGCCGCGCGCTCCCGCCACTCCTTGTAGCGCGGCGCGAGCGGATCGACGTCGGAGAGGTCCACGGGCGGCGTCTTCGCCGCATGGCGCCGCTCCTCCATCGACTTCGCCTCGAGGTTCTCGGCCCCGGCGAGGAAGGACGGGTTCGCGTACGAGACGCCCTTCTCCTTGTTCCAGTCGGAAGCGATGAGCCCCGCGTAGGAGGCGATCATGAGGATGAGGAAGAACACCACGATCACCAGGGACACCATGCCGACGCGGTCGTGGCGCAGGCGCCGCCAGGCGAGGAGCCACAGGCCGGGTGATTCCTGCGTCGCGGCGGGCGCGGGACTGCCGAGGATCGCGCTCACTTGAACGTCACTCGCGGGTCGACGAACTTGTACATGACGTCGACCAGCAGGTTGATCACCATCGTGATGATGGCGAGGTAGACGGTGACCGCCTTGATCACCGGGAAGTCGCTGCGGTTCACCGCGGTCACCACCTCGCGGCCCAGTCCCGGGATCGAGAAGAACACCTCGAGCAGGAACGAGCCCACGAACACGCCCGGCAGCGCGATGCCGACGTTGGTGAGGATCGGGATCAACGCGTTCCTCATCACGTGCTTCAGCATCACGCGGTTCTCCGGCAGGCCCTTGGCGCGCGCGGTGCGCACGTACTCCTGGTGGATCTCGTCGAGGAAGAACGAGCGGTAGAGGCGCAGCTCGGGCGCGAGCCCCACGAACACCGCGAGCATGATCGGCAGCGGCGCGTAGTAGCCGAGGTTCTTCCAGAAGCTCTCGCTCCAGCCCTGCACCGGGAACCAGCCGAGGATGAAGCCGAAGAGCCACTGGAACACGATGATGTAGACCAGGAAGCTGATCGACATCGCGACCGTGCAGATGATCATGATGCTGCGGTCCTTGAGCGTCCCGCGCACGTAGGCCACGCCGATCGCCAGCAGCACCGCGAGCGAGGTCTCGATCACGAGCACCGGCACCATGATCGTGAGCGTGGGCCCGACGCGCGTGAGGAGGATGTGCGAGACCTCCTCGTTGGTCGACCAGCTCCGCCCGAAGTCGAACGTGAAGACCTGCTTCACGAACACCCAGAGCTGGTACCAGTAGGGCTGGTCCACGCCGAGCTGCTTGCGGATGTTCGCGATCTGGTCGGGATTCGAGATCTTGCCGGCGAGCACCTGCGCCGGGTCGCCGCCCACCCAGTTGAACAGCAGGAAGATGAGCAGGATCACCCCGAAGATCGTCGGGATCATCTGCCAG
>JAICTR010000426.1 GCA_025936275.1 Burkholderiales bacterium | reverse complement strand
GAGTCGCCCTTCTCCTGCGAGATCACGGTGACGTCGTGGCGCGCGGCCCATTCGGCGAGCTGCTCGCGCGCCGCCGCGCGGAAGGTGTCGCCGGCGGCGAGCAGCACCGAAAGCCCGTGCGACTGGAAGAGCCGCGTGAGCTTCGCGATGGTCGTGGTCTTGCCCGCGCCGTTCACGCCCGCGAGCAGGATCACGAACGGGCTCGCGCGGCGCGGGTCGACGGGCTTTTCAAGCGGGGCGAGCAGCTCGATGAGCGCCGACTTGAGCTCGGCCTCGAGCGCCGCGCCGTCTTCCAGCCGCTTGTCGCGCTGGGCCTTGCGCAGCCGCTCGACGAGCGTGTGCGTCGCGGCCGTGCCGACGTCCGCCTGGATGAGCTGCGCCTCCAGCTCCTCGTAGAGCGCCTCGTCGATCTTCGGTGCGGTGCGGAAGACGTCGAGCGCTTTCTTCCAGCGCGTGCGGGTGAGCTCGAGGTCCTTGCGGAGGAACGACTTGAGGCCGGACTCGGGCGCGGGTGGGGCCTTGTCCTTGCGGGAAAACAGCGGAAACATGGGGCTCGGCGCGGCGGGACGTGCGACAGTTTACGGTATCATGAGACCACGATGATCGCAGCGCGCCGCAATGCCTCCGCGCGCGGTGCCGCCCCGGGACGCAATCGCGTGCGGATCGTGGGCGGCGAATGGCGCAGCCGCCTGGTGCGCTTCCCACCCGCTTCGCCACTGCGCCCCACGCCCGACCGCGTGCGCGAAACCCTCTTCAACTGGCTCGGACAGCGCCTCGACGGCAGGGCGGTGCTCGACCTCTTCGCGGGAAGCGGCGTGCTCGGCTTCGAGGCGCTCTCGCGCGGCGCCGCGCGCGCGGTGTTCGTGGAGCGCGACCGCCAGGTGGCGGCGTCGCTGCGCGAGGCGGCGCGCGAGCTGGGCGCCGCGAATGCGCAGATCGTCGAGGGCGATGCGCTCGCCTTCCTCGGCCGCTGCACCGAGCGCTTCGACGTCGTGTTCGTCGATCCGCCGTACGAAAGCGGGCTCGCGGAGCGTGCGTTCGGGATGCTCGCGCAACGACTCAATCCGCATGCGCGCGTGTACGTGGAAAGCGCGCAGCGGTTCGAACCGGGTGCGCCGTGGGTCGCGTCGCGCGAAGGGCGCGCGGGCGCTGTACGCTATGCCCTTTTCGAGCTCGCCACGCCATGACCATCACGCGCGCCGTCTATCCCGGCACCTTCGACCCGATCACCAACGGGCACGAGGACCTCATCCAGCGCGCCTCGCGGCTCTTCGACGAGGTGGTCGTCGGCGTCGCGCAAAGCCAGGCGAAGCGTCCGTTCTTCACGCTCGACGAGCGCGTGGCGCTGGGGCGCGAGGTGCTCGCACCCTATTCGAACGTGACCGTGCTGGGCTTCACCGGGCTTCTCTCGGAATTCGTGAAGGAGCAGGCGGCGAGCGTGATCCTGCGGGGACTCCGCGCGGTCTCGGACTTCGAGTACGAGTTCCAGCTCGCGGGCATGAACCGGCGGCTCGCGCCCGGGGTCGAAACATTGTTCCTCACGCCCTCGGACAAGTACCTGTTCCTCTCGGCGACGATCGTGCGCGAGATCGCGGTGCTCGGCGGCGACATCGCCGCCTTCGTGCATCCCCTCACCGCCGAGCGCATGCGGGAAAAGATCGCCCGCGGCAAGGCGGGCTGACGCGAACGACATGGCCCTCAAGATCACCGACCAGTGCATCAACTGCGACGTCTGCGAGCCCGAGTGCCCGAACGACGCGATCTCGATGGGCCCGGAGGTCTACGTGATCGATTTCCGCCGCTGCACCGAATGCGTGGGCCATTTCGACAAGCCGCAGTGCCAGGAAGTGTGCCCCGTCGACTGCATCCCGCTCGATCCGGAGCACGTCGAGACGCGCGAGGAACTGCGCGCGAAGTACGAGCGCCTCGAGCGCGAGAAGGCGAGCGCCGAGGGCGATTGAGCGGCTAGGCGAGCGAGCGCTCGGGCTGCGATTCCGCGAGCGCCCGCAGCCGCTCGTGATGCGCCTCGAGCTGCTCGCGTTGCGCCCCCACATCGGCGCAGATCGCTTTCAGCTCCTCCAGCCGCGCCATGAGGTCGCCTTCCGCATCCTGGATGCGGCCCATCCCTTCGATGCGGCCGTTGGCCTGCTCCTGCAGCGCCGCGACCTGCGATTCGAGCGGCCGGATGAAGCCGTTCATCCAGGTGCGCACCTCGCGGTCGGCGATCTCGAACACGCGCACCACCTGCAGCGCCACCGTGTCGAAGAAGAGCGCGCCGAGCGTCTTGCGGCGATGGAGTACGAGGCTCGCCGTGCCCTTGAAGTCGCGCGCGCAGCGCTGCTCGAGGCGCTCGATTTCGACCAGGAACCGGTCGGTCGCGAAATCCTCGAGCTCGGGCGCGGCGATGCGATGGTCGCGAGCGAAGCTGCGGCCGACGGTCGACATCATCTTGCGCGCTTCCGCGATCACGCCGACCGCGGCCTCGAGGCGCGCGCGCGCATCCGCGAAGAAACCGTCGAGGGCCTCGCCGATGCCGCTCGAGAACGCGCTGTCGAGCACCGCGCGCCGCGCGCGCCGGCCCCCCGCGCGCCCCGGCGCCGGCGCGAGCCGGCGGGCGAGCGCCTCGGCGGGGCGGGTGTGCGCGGTGCGCAGTCCCCTCAG
>JAICTR010000311.1 GCA_025936275.1 Burkholderiales bacterium | reverse complement strand
GAGCGTGAGGAGCGTCTTGCCGGTGCCCGCCTGCCCGAGGAGCGTCACGAAATCGATCTCCGGATCCATCAGGAGGTTCAGCGCGAAGTTCTGCTCGCGGTTCCTCGCCGTGATGCCCCACACGTTGTTCTTGTGGTGCGAGAAGTCCTTGAGCGTGGACAGGAGCGCGGTCTTGCCGCGCACCTCCTTCACCATGGCGAGGAACGGCCGGTCGCCCTCGTGGAACACGAACTGATTCACCAGGAGCGAGGGGACGAGCGGGCCCTTGATGCGGTAGAGCGTGCGGCCGTGCTCCTGCCAGCTCTCGACGTCCTTCCCGTGGCGGTCCCAGAAGTCCTCGGGAAGCTGCTGGATGCCGGTGTAGAGGACGTCGGTGTCCTCGAGCACCTTGTCGTTGAAGTAGTCCTCGGCGGGAATCCCCAGCGCATGCGCCTTGATGCGCATGTTGATGTCCTTGGAGACCAGCACCACCTCGCGCTTCGTGAACTTCTGCTTGAGGTGCAGCGCCACGCCGAGGATCACGTTGTCCGCCTTCTGCGAGGCGACCGAGCTCGGGATCTCCACGTCCACCGTGTGCGTCTGCAGGAAGAGGCGCCCGGCGGCTTCGCCCGCGCTCTTCGCCTTGAGCGAATAGCCCTGCTCGATGTCGCCGCCCTGCGAGACGATCTCGTCGAGGAAGCGGCTCGCCTGGCGGGCGTTGCGCGCCACCTCGCTCATGCCCTTCTTGTGGTCGTCGAGCTCCTCCAGCGTCACCATCGGCAGGAAGACGTCGTGCTCCTCGAAGCGGAAGAGGCTCGTGGGATCGTGCATGAGCACGTTCGTATCGAGGACGAAGAGCTTGGAGGCCGCGGCCTTCGGCGCGCGGTGCCCGGTCTCGCGTTCGCGTCTGCGCTGCATCGGGGGAGCCTCCGAATGAGAGGCGTACGAAGACGTCTCCTCCACGTCGTGACGCGCGGAGGAATCTCTCAGTGTGTCGTTGGGCATCAGGCTGGGACGGGGTGGTGGAGAAAGGGGTTCGCAACGGGCGTTGCCCGCGATCCGGCATGCCGGGCGGGCCATCCTTGCGATGAACATGGGGGCGAAGCGGGTGACCCCAAAGGGCCGGAAACGCGAAGCTGCGGGGTGCCGTCGGCGGGATGCTCGAAATCGGGCACGACCGCGCGAGCGTTCATCCGAGTCGAGGCTTGTGAAATCTAACGGCCACAACCCATGGTGAACAAAAAAAACGGAAAGCGCAAGCTATTGCGCGGCCTGCTCGGCGAGGAAGACCGGCCCCTGGCAGGAGAGCGTGCCCGATCGGCCGGCTACAGGCGCGTCGAGCACCGTGTGCAACGGAAGCGCGGACGGTTCCGTCGCATCGACGAGCTCGCGCATCGCCACGAGCTCATAGCCCTGCGCCTTCCATCCTTCGAGGAGCTTCTCCAGCACCGGCGCGAGCTTCATGCCTTCGAGCTCGGCGTGCAGCGTGAAGACCTGGTCGCGGCGGTCTTCCCGCGTGCGCTCCAGCAGGCGCTCGGCCACATTGCCTTCCGTCGTGCCGTCGAGTCCGATCATCTCGTCGAGCGTGGGGAGCGTCGTGGGGAACTGCGGGCAGGCCACGATCTCCGCACGCACCACTGGAATGAAGGGATGCGTGCCGCGCGTATCCGACGCATAGCGGAAGCCGAGCGATTGCGTGAGGCGATAGGCGTGCACGTTCATCTGCCATCCGGCGGCACCGTGGACCGCGGGATCCTCGCCGAACACCTCGCGGAAGCGCTGCGCCGCGAGCGACATTTCCCAGCCCGTCCAGCGCGCGTCGGCATCGGCTACGTGGTCCTGCCACTTCACATGGTCCCAAGTGTGGATGCCGACCTCGAATCCGTGGTCGCGCACGCGGCGCATCGTGTCCGCGCAACGCTTGCCGATGTCGGGCCCCGGAAGGAGCGTTCCGTAGAGCAGCGTGCGGACGCCGTAGTGCGAGACGACGGACGTGCGTCCGACTTTTTGCATGAACCCGGGCCGCATCGCGCGCTTGATGGCGCGGCCGGTGTGGTCCGGCCCGAGGGAAAACAGGAACGTCGCGCCGGCGCCGTGGCGCGCGAGGATCTCCACGAGTCGGGGAATGCCTTCGCGCGTGCCACGGAAGGTGTCGACGTCGATCTTGAGGGCGAGCTTCAAGCGGAGCGGGGGATGCAGCGGAGCGAAATGCTAGCGCGGCGCGGAGCGCCTGACCAGTTTTTCGGCGAGGTCGATCGAGGTCTTCACACGGCGCGTATCCCCGACGTAGGACGGCAGCGCTTCCTCGGCTCGCGTGCGGAGCGAGCGCGCGTCGATGAGGCCGGCGCGGGCGAGGGCCGCGATGTCCTCCTGGTCGTGTCCCTCGTAGCGCGAAAGCTTCGAGACGGCGAGGTCCAGGGGGCTCAGCAGGCGCACATCCAGCCGGCGCGAATCCACGCCCGGCACATCGATCCGGATGGCGTCGTCGTAGGCGCTTTCGTGGAGCAATCCGAAGGTGTCGTTGTACTGGGTGTCGAAGTAGAGCAGCCGCGCGTGCCCATCGGCATCGCGCCATGCGACTTCCAGGTTTCCGGGCGGGAGGAACCGGGCCATCACCTTCGCATCGATGTCCTTAGAGACACGGGAGCCCGTGTAGAGGTGAAGCGCGGCGCCTCCCGCAATACAGATCGTGACCGGCCCCTTCACGGCGGCGGGTTTGCCGAGCGCCTGCTCGATGCGCCGCATGATCTCGGCGAACGCCTTGAAGTACTCGGGATCGGCGCGCAGTGCCGGCGCGTGTGGCTTCACGGCGAGCGGTTGCCCAACTCCGCGCGGACCATCGGCAGCAGGCGAGCGGCCTTCACCGGAGCCTGCTCGAGCCAACGCGCGAATACGTCCGGCCGCGTCATCCCGGGTGAGAGCGTTTCCGCGAGGGCCAGCAGGCGCAGCCGATCGAACTCCGGCTGCGATGCCAGCATCGTCGCCACGCCTGCCAGAAGCCGGTGATCGCCGGCCCTCATCCAACGGGAGGGCCGCAGGTCCCGGCTCGCGCACAACCGGACCAACCGTTCCTCCTCCGCCCTCGAAAGGCTCGAGCGCGCACGATCCCGGGTGCGGCGGGGGGCGCGGGCCTCCGGTACCCCGGTGAGGCGCGCGACGACTCGACCGTGGCGAAGAATCGCCACCGGAGCGAGCCGGGCGCGCGAAAGGACTTCCCCGAGGTGATTCTTGAGGGTCGTGGCGTCGACGCTGTACATCTCGCCATGGTATGCCGAAATAGCTAAACCAGCAAGTAGCGCGCGACGGCTGCCACCCCGCCTGTGTCCTGCATCAGTCACAATTCGAGGATGGCGGCGGATCCCCACGACGAGCGCACTCCCTACGACCTGGTCGGCGGCGACGCGGCGATCCGCGAGCTGGTCGATCGCTTCTACGACCTGATGGATTTCGAGCCGTCGTACGCCGAGCTCCGGCGCGTGCACGGCTCGAGTCTGGAGAGCGCACGCGAGAAGCTCTACCTCTTCCTTTCGGGCTGGCTGGGCGGCCCGCCGCTCTACGTCGAGCGCTATGGGCACCCGATGCTGCGCGCGCGCCACCTGCCGTTCGCGATCGGCGAGGTCGAGCGCGACCAGTGGATGGCGTGCATGGTCCAGGCGATGGAAGAGGTGGATGTGCCGAAGGAACTACGCGAAGGGCTCAGGCAGGCGTTCTGGAAGACGGCGGACTGGATGAGGAATCGCTGACCCTCTCCCCGGCCCTCTCCCAAGGGAGAGGGAGAGCTTGACCCCGGCGGTCTCCAAGGGAGAGGGAGAGCTTGACCCCGGCCGTCTCGCAAGGGAGAGGAGAAGACATGG
>JAICTR010000374.1 GCA_025936275.1 Burkholderiales bacterium | reverse complement strand
TGGCTCTCGGCGGCGAAGTGCACGATCGCGCGCGGCCGGTGCTCCGCGAGCAGGCGTTGCACGGCCGCGCGATCGGCGATGTCGCCGTGCACGAACACGTGCCGCGCATCGCCGGCGAGGGAGGCCAGGTTCCCGAGGTTGCCGGCGTACGTGAGCTTGTCGAGGTTCACGACCGGCTCGCCGGTCGCGGCGATCCAGTCGAGGACGAAGTTCGCGCCGATGAAGCCCGCGCCGCCGGTGACGAGGATCACGCGCCCTCCTTGCCGCCGCCCGATTGCTGCAGCTCGATCAGCTTGAGGTATTTGTGGAAGGCGTTGCCGCATCCGATCATGATGTGCGCGAAGCCCGGGCCCCCATCGAGGAAGCCGAGGCGGAAGAGGTAGAACTTCACGAAGCGCGCGAGCGGGCTCGCCGCGAGCCGCCAGTAGCCGGCGCGCACGCCCTGCCTGTAGAGCGCCTGCGCATGCAGGCTCGAGTAGCGGTTCTGCTTCGCCATGTAGGTCGCCACGTCCTCGGCCGAGTCGTGCAGCAGGTCGCCCTCGAGGCGGCCGAGCTGCACGGTGGTGAGCACCGCCTCGTGCACCTCGTCGTTCGACCAGCTCGCGTGGGCGCGATGGAAGAGGCGCACCGTCCAGTCGGGATAGCCCTCGCCGTGCGCGAGCCAGCGCCCGAGGAAGCGGTTGCGCCGCGCGAGGCGCCAGGCGTGGTAGCGCTGCGAGGCGAGGGCCTCGCGAATCGAGCGCTCGAGCTCCGGCGTGATGCGCTCGTCGGCATCCAGGCACAGCACCCAGTCGTGGCGCGCGAGCGACACCGCCTCCTGCTTCTGCCGACCGAACCCGAGCCAGGGACGCGTCTCGACGCGGGCGCCATGGCGGCGCGCGACGTCGGGCGTGCCGTCCGTGCTGCCGGAATCCACCACCAGCAGCTCGTCGGCGAAAGCGGCGCTCTCCAGGCACGGGCCGATCTGCGCGGCCGCATCGCGGGCGATGACGGCGACGCTCAGGGGAATCTTCTGTGCGGGGGACTGTGCCACGGCGTGGGAAGTGCTGCTCGGGGCGGTCATTTTACCTTGCGGGCGCGGATTAGAATGCGCCATGCCCGCGCCGCGCATCCTGCTCGTGAAGCTCTCTTCGCTGGGCGACGTGGTGCACCTCCTCCCCGCGGTGACCGACCTCGCCGAACGCATGCCCCATGCGCACATCGCGTGGGCGGTCGAGCCGCCTTACGCGAGCCTCGTGCGGTTGCATCCCGCGGTGGCGCGGGCGATCCCGGTCCCGCTGCGCGCGCTGCGCGACCGGCCCTATTCGCCGCACGCATGGCGCGCGCTGCGCGCCTGCCGCTCGACGCTGCGCGAGGAACGCTGGGACTACGTCGTCGATGCGCAGGGGCTCATCAAGAGCGGATGCGTCGCGCGCTGGGCGCGAGCGCCGGTGTTCGGGCCCGACGCGCGGAGCGCCCGCGAGCGCATCGCCGCGCGCTTCTACGACGTGAAGCTCGCCGTGCCGCGCGGCCGGCATGCGGTGGAGCGCAATCGCACGCTGCTCGCGGCGGTCTTCGGTCAGTCCATCGCCAGCGCCTCGAGCTACGGGCTCGTCGCGCCTGCCGAGCGCCCGCCATGGGCGCCCGCGGCACGGTACGCGGTGATGCTCCACGCCGCGAGCCGCGCCGCGAAGCGCTGGCCCGACGAGCGCTGGGTCGCCTTGGGCCGCCGCATGGCGGAGGGTGGATATGCGCTCGTCTTCCCCGGCGGAAACGACGGCGAGCGCGCGCACGCCGCGCGGCTCGCGGCCGGGATCGGTCCCGCCGCCATGGCGGCACCGGCGATGCCGCTCCTCGAGGCCGCGGCGCTCCTCGCGCACGCGGCGGGCGTGGCCGGCGTCGATACCGGCCTCACGCATCTCGCGGTCGCGCTCGGCACGCCCACCGTGGGAATCTACAGCGCCACCTCGCCCGCGCTCACCGGGCTGCACGGCGAACACGCGCTGAATCTCGGCGCGCCGGGTGCGCCGCCGCGGGTCGAAGACGTCGCGCAAGCGATCGGCATCGCGCCCGTCCCGGCATGATGCGATTCCTGTACGGCCTCGCGTGGGTTCTCGCCGCGCCCCTGGCGCTCGCGCGGCTCGCATGGCGCTCGCGGCGCCAATCCGGCTACCTCGCGAAGGTGGGCGAGCGTTTCGGCCGCTACGCGCCGGCGCCGCCGGGTCCGCGCATCTGGATTCACGCGGTCTCCGTGGGCGAGACACGCGCCGCCGCGCCGATCGTGGCGGCGCTCGCGAAGCGGCATCCACGGCATCGCATCCTCCTCACGCACATGACGCCGACGGGGCGCGCGACCGGCGAGGCCTTGTTCGGCGATTCCGTGGATCGCGCCTGGCTCCCCTACGACATGGGTTTCGCGGTGCGCCGCTTCCTGCGCCACTTCCGTCCCGACCTCGGCGTGATCCTAGAGACCGAGGCCTGGCCGCGCCTGATCGAGGAATCCGCGCACGCGGGCATCCCGGTGGTGATCGCCAATGGCCGGCTTTCGGAGCGCTCCGCGCGCCGCTATGCGCGCGTGCCCGCGCTCGCGCGCTGGGCGTTCTCAGGGCTCGACGGCATCGCGGCGCAGGCCGAGGCCGACGCGCGACGCTTTCGCTCGCTCGGCGCGCGTGAGGTCGCGGTCACGGGCAACGTGAAGTTCGACCTCGAGGTGCCCGATGCGATGCGCGAGCGCGGGCGCGAGCTGCGCTCGCGCCTCGGGTCGCGTCCGGTCTGGGTCGCGGGCAGCACGCGCGAAGGCGAAGAGGCGCTGCTGCTCGACGCCTTCGCGCGGCGCGGCGAGGAAGGCGATGCGCTCCTCGTGATCGTGCCGCGCCATCCGCAGCGCTTCGATGAGGTGGCGCGCCTGGCTTCGGCCCGTGGCTTCACCATCGCGCGGCGCAGCGACGCCTCGCCCGTGCCGCGCGCGGCGCGCGTGATGCTCGGCGACTCGATGGGCGAGATGCTCGCCTACTACGCCGCGGCGGACGTCGTGATCATGGGCGGCAGCCTCCTTCCCTTCGGCGGCCAGAACCTCATCGAGCCGTGCGCGCTCGGGCGCCCGGTGATCCTCGGGCCGTCGACGTTCAATTTCGCGGAGGCGGCGCGCGGTGCGGTGAAGGCGGGC
>JAICTR010000200.1 GCA_025936275.1 Burkholderiales bacterium | reverse complement strand
CGGCGCGGCAGGTCGTCGCGGCCCCAGATCGCGCCCCAGCAGTACTCGGTGACGAGCTGCTGCATCGGCCGGTTGAACTCGTCGGCGTTCTTCCACGAGCGCTCCACGTGCTCGGCGCCGAGCACCGCCTTGCGGTTCTCGAAGCCCTTGTCGAACAGCTCGCCCATCTCGGATTGCTTCATCGCGATTCTCCTGGTGGATTGCCGGGTCAGCCGATGTGCTTGCGGAAGAATTCCAACGTGCGCTCGCGCGCCGTCTTCGCCGCGGCGGCGTCGTAGGAGCCGCGCTGCTCGCAGTTGAAGCCGTGGCCCGCGGCGTAGTAATACGTGACCGCCTCGGGATGCCTGGCCGCCACTTCCTTCGCCTTCTCGAGCGGGATCGAGTGGTCCTTCTCGCCGAAGTGCAGCATGATCGGGCAGCGCGGCTTCTCGTTCACGAGGCTCGGGATCGAGCCGCCGTAATAGGCGACCGCGCAGGCGATGCCCGGAAGGCGCGCCGCCGAGGCCCACACCACCGCGCCGCCCCAGCAGTAGCCGACGATGCCCACCTTGCCGGCGGACTTGCCGTATTCGACCGCGGCCGCGACGTCGGCCACCGCCTGGTCCCAGCCCACCTTGTTCTTCATCTCCACGCCGGCGGAGATCTCCGGTTGCGAGTAGCCCGCTTCGTAGTTGCGTTGCGCGCGGTCGAACATCGCGGGCGCGATGGCGAGATAGCCATCCGCGGCGAAGCCGTCGGCGACGGAACGGATGTGGCTATTCACGCCGAAGATTTCCTGCACCACCACCACCGCGCCGCGCGCGGTGCCCGACGGCTTCGCGACATAGGCCTGCAGCTCGTGCGCGTCGGCCGCCTTCAACTGAACGTTGCTTCCCATGGACGGTCCTCCTTTCGAAGACCCGGTATTCTCTCGCAGAATGCGGCTGCTCGACCCCCAACTGGACTTGGAAGCGTTCTTCGCGCGCGTTGCGAACGCGCGCGAGCGCGTGCTGTTCCTCGATTACGACGGCACGCTCGCGCCGTTCCATCCCGATCCCTCGCTCGCGGTGCCGTATCCCTTCGTCCCCGAGCGGCTGAAGGCGCTCACCGGCGAGAGGAAGACGCGCGTCGTCGTCGTGAGCGGGCGGCCGTTGGGCGAATTGAAGCCGCTCCTCGAATCGGTGACCCATCACGAGGCGTGGGGCGCGCATGGCTGGGAGCACCAGACGGCGGAAGGCATGAAGCGCTTCGATCCGGAAGCCGCGGCGATCCGCCAGCTTTCGCTCGCCGAGGTTCCCGCGCGCCTGCTCGAAGCGCAGGGCGCGCGCGTGGAGCGCAAGCTCGCGAGCGTGGCGATGCATTGGCGCGGGCTTCCCGAAGCGCAAGCGCGCGAGCTGAGCGAGCGCATCGTGCAGGCCTGGACCGAGATCGCCGATGCGAACGTGGAGCTGCTGCCCTTCGAAGGCGGCATGGAGCTTCGCGTGCGCGGGCGCACCAAGGCGCACGCGGTGCGCGAGGTCCTCGCGCAGACATCGCCCGAAGCTGCGTGCGCCTATCTCGGCGACGACATCACCGACGAGGACGCCTTCGAGGCGATCCGCGATCGCGGGCTCGCGGTGCTGGTGGGTCCGCAACTGCGCGCGACGGCCGCGCACCTCTGGATCCGTCCGCCGCAGGAGCTCGAGCGCTTCCTCGTGCGCTGGGCGCAGGCGCCGCTCAGTGCGGTGCGATCGTGACGTCGGGCGAACGCCGCCGCGACCACCGCAGCCGCTGGAAGCGCATCTCGCAGATGCCGACGCCGATCACCGTCACCGCGCCGCCGATCACGAGGAGCGGCGTGAGCGGCTCGCCGAGCGCCACCCCGCCTGCAGCCGCGAACACCGGCGAGAGCAGCATGAAGGGCATGAGGCTTCCCACCGGGTTGCGATTGATGAGCGCGTACCAGAGGCCGTAGGCGACGATGCTCGCGCAGATCGCCATGTAGCCGACCGCGGCCCAGCCGATCCAGTCGGCGCGCACGACGCTCTGCCATTGGCCGTGCTCGACGAGGAGCGACACGGCGAGAAGCTGCGGCGCCGCGAGGAGCGACATCCACGCGGTGAGCATGAACGGGTCGAACGGCCCGTAGCGCTTGATGAGGATGTTGGCCGCGGCCCACGCGAGCGCGCCGATGATGATGTACGCGAGGCCGAGCGCGTCGTTCGCGACGCGCGGCGCGCCGACGAGGATCGCGACCCCCGCGAGCGCGAGGGCGATGCCCGCGAGCCGCCGCGCGCCCAGGCGCTCGCCGAAGAAGATCGCCGCGAGCACCACGCTGAACGGCACCGAGAGCTGGCCCACGATCGCCGCGGTGGCCGCCTCGAGGCGCGTCACGCCGAGGAACGTGAAGCCGAAGTTGAATCCGCCCAGCAGCACGGAGATCGCGAGCACCGGCCCGATGCAGCGCCGGTCGGGCCGCTTCACGAACGGCAGCAGGATCGCCGCCACCAGCGCGAAGCGCAGCACGAGCAGGAAGAGCGGCGGAAACTCGCGTGCGCCGAGCTTGATCGCGGCGACGTTGAGGCCCCAGAGGGCCGAGACGAGCGTGGCGAGGAACGCGGTGCGAAGCGCCATCGAATCAGTGCCCGCCGCCTTCGATGCGGATCGCCGCGAATTCGTCCGGCAGCGCGTCCGAAAGGAGCCGATCGATGCGACCCGCGCGCGGCTGGAAGACGAACGGGCGCCGCGGATGGATGCGATCGTTCACCCAATGCCGCGACCAGCCTGCGGTGGTCGCGATGCATTCGCGCGCGAAACCGGCGAGCCCGAAGCGCTCCTCCTGCTCCAGACACCCGCCGAGGAAAAGGTCCACGTACGACTGCACGATCGGAAAGCGCATGTCGGGCGGCCGGACCGACCGAGCGTCGAGCGCGTAGATCCATGCTTGCGCGCGCGGAGGAAGCGCGAAGGAGGGATCGAGGATGCGCATCGCGCTCGCATCGACCGGCGCGCGGCAATACGAAGATTCGCGCCTGTCGGTGGCGGCGAGCTCGATGGCGTCCACTTCATACGCCACGGCGTTCATGCTTGCGTGATCGCTGGGACGTACGCCGAGAAACGTCGTGCTGAATCCGATCGGCGAGCCGCGCGCGAACCAGCCGCGCTCGTATCCCGTGACCTCGACCGGGTGCGCCGCACCGGCGCGTGGCGCGGTGCGCGCGCGCGAGCCATCCTCCATGAGGCTCCCGTAGCCCACCACGAATTGCGGACGCGAAGGATCGGGCGCCGGATGGCAATCGGCCGGCGGAGGATTCGCGGCCATGGGCCGCTCCGACGGCAACGCGCACGCGGCGAGAAGCAGGGCGAGGAGGACGACCGGAGAGCGCTCCATCGGCGCATTGTTGCAGATCGCACCGCGGGCGATGGAGTAGGCTGGAGGCGCTCGTGCCCCGATTTGCGAGCGCCCTTCGACCCAGGAGGAATTCATGCCCCGCGCCCGATGGATGCTTCCCGCCCTTGCATTGCTGATGCCGTTGACCGCCGCCGCCGATCGATGCGGCGACGTGCTGAAGAGGATCGGCTCGAGCCTCGCCGACGTCACGTGCTTCGAAAGTCCCGACCTCACCACCAACAATCCCGACACCACGCCGCCCGACAACGCGATCCCGACGCTGCCGCCCTTCGCATTCACGCCGCGGACCGACCGCGACACCATCGCGCCGAGCGCCGGCCATCGCACGCCGATCTCGCGCGCGGTGCCGGGCGTGCAGATCGATGCGCGCATCGCCTCCGATCCGCAAGGCCAGGCGCGCTTCCTGCTGCGCTTGCCGAACGACTGGAACGGGCGGCTCGTGGTCGCCGGCGCCTCTGGCACGCGCAGCGAATTCAACGGCGACTTCGCGTGGAGCGACTACGTGGTGCAGAAGGGCTACGCGTACGCGTCGCAGAACAAGGGCGTGCTGAACCTGCGCCTTTCGACGATCGCCGATCCGCTCGCCTGCCGCCTGAATCCGGCACTTCCGGTGTACGTGCATTTCTACGACAACGACGACGGGCAACCCTTCAGCCGCTGGGCGCAGTTCATGATCAGCGCCGCCCAGCTCGCGCGCGACGGAGTGAAGGGCGCGTATGGAAGCCCGCCGAGGTACACGTATGCGGTCGGCACCTCGAACGGCGGCTACCAGGTGCGGCGTGCGGTCGAGCTCGCGCCCAAGCTCTTCGATGGCGGTGTCGATTGGGAAGGGACGTTCGTCGATCCCGCCGGGCCGAACATCCTCACCGACCTGCCGCCCGCGGTCCTGAATTATCCCGATTACGTGGCGAGCGGACGCAATGCCGACAGCACCGCCGCGCGCAACATCCGCGGCGCGGGCTACCCGCCGGATCTCGCGGGCGGGCCTAACGGCTCGATGTGGGGCAACTACTGGGCGTCGTTCTGGGAAGTGACGCAATGCCAGTGGCAGAAGCGCCTCGATCCCGCATACGACACTTACGGCCCGCCGCCCGGATTGAACACCGCGCTCTACAACTACTTCGCGCGGCTCGCCGCCTCGGATGTCGGTGCGCGATTCGCGAGCTTCGAGACCACCGGCGCGATCCAGGCGCCGCTCATCACCGTGGCCGGAACCATGGATGCGCTGCTGCCGATCGACCACCATGCGCGCGCCTATGCGCGAAACGTCGCTTCGGCGCTCGAGGGAAGCCACGACAAGAAAGTGCAGTACCGCTTGTATGAAGTGCAGAACGGAAACCACATCGAGACTTACAAGGACACCTTCCCGCAACTGGAGCTCATCATGCCGCACGCGCAGCGCGCGTTCGACACGATGGTGGAATACGTGGAGGAGGGCGTGAAGCTCCCGCCCAGCCAGTGCATTCCGCATGGCGGGGCGATCGCGGCTTCGCCCACGCAGCCGGGGCATTGCGCGAACCTGTTCGAGCCTTGAGCGGTTGCCGTTCAAACGCGCCTCCCGTGCCGCTGCGCGGGAGGCGTTTTTATTTTCTTGAGGGGACATCGACATGGCGCGCGTGACCGGCATCGGCGGCGTGTTCTTCAAGGCCCGCGACCCGAAGGCCCTGGGCGCGTGGTATCGCGATCACCTGGGATTGGACGTGCAGGAATGGGGCGGTGCGGCGCTGCGCTGGGGCACGCCGGAGAATCCCGGCGGGACCACTGCGTGGAGCCTGTTCGCCGGCGACACGATGCATTTCGCGCCGAGCGCGGCACCGTTCATGGTCAACTACCGCGTCGACGATTTGGTTGCATTGCTCCAGTCGCTTCGCGAAAGGGGCTGCAACGTGCTGGCCGGGCCTGAACGATCGGAGTACGGAAATTTCGGGTGGGTCCTGGATCCGGAAGGGAACAAGGTGGAGTTGTGGGAGCCACCGGCCGGGGAATGACCTTCGAGGGTTTGCGATGTGATTCCCAGGCTAAACCGGGCGTCGATGGCTTGTCGCCGGATCGGGCGCGTAGGAGAATCCGGCCATATCGGACAGTTTGTCCTTATCACAAACCCACTAATTCAAGTTAGGCCGCACATGACCGGTATGCCAACGGTTGCGCAAATTGTTGAAACTGTTACCGCGTGGGCCTCGGCTCACGAGGACATTATTGGTCTCGCTCTTGTTGGTTCGCACGCACGCAACAATGCGAACGCCGAATCAGACGTTGATCTTGTGCTACTGACCCCAGATCCAATTGGCTTTCGT
>JAICTR010000335.1 GCA_025936275.1 Burkholderiales bacterium | reverse complement strand
CGTCGCCGCCGCCGCGAAGGAGGCGGGGACCGCCATCGCGCTGACCGGTTTCGTTCGGTTCCAGCTCGGCGAAGGCATCGAGAGGAAGCAGGAGGACTCGCACGCCGCGATCAACGTCGCGCTGCGGCGCCTGAACCAGGTGATCGAGCCGAAGCTCGAGGTGGAGACCTGGGCCGCGGCGTCCGATCCGCTGCTCGCCGCGCTGATCCCGATCGGTACCGCGAGCGGCATCGTGTTCCGGCCGCGCCGCATCCCGCGCGAGGAAGGCATGGAAACCGCGGTGAGCGCCGCGGGCTCGCTCGAGGCGTACGTGCGCGACGCGGGCGCGCGCCACCGCGAGGTGGCGCTTCGCGGGCGCTGGTGGACGGTGGACAACGGGCCGCTCCTGGGCTTCATCGAGGGCGATCGCGCACCGGTGGCGCTCCTGCCGCACCGCGGCGGCTACGTGCTCAAGGACGCGGCGCGCGGCGTGGACATCGAGGTGGACGACGAGATCGCCGCCTCGCTGGTGCCCATGGCCCACGCGTTCTATCGCGGCTTCGGCCACGGCCCGGTGGGAATCCTCGCCCTCATGCGCTTCGGCAGCTTCGGCCTCTTCCGCGAGGTGTCGATGGTGATCCTCATCGGCCTCCTGGTGGGCGCGCTGGGGCTCCTCACCCCGTTCGTGACCGGGCTCGTGTTCGACACCGTGATCCCGGGCGCGGAGCGCTCGCAGCTGGGCGAGCTCGCCGTGATCCTGGTGGGCGCGGGCTTCGCCTCGGCGATGTTCGAGGTGGCGCGCGCCTTCACGATGCTGCGCATCGAAGGCAAGATGGATTCCAGCGTGCAGGCGGCCGTGTGGGACCGGCTGCTGCGCCTGCCGGTGCCCTTCTTCCGCGGCTACGGCGCGGGCGACCTCGCGCTGCGCGCGAACGGCATCAACGCGATCCGCCAGCACCTCTCGGGCAGCACCGTGCACACCATCCTCACCTCGGTGTTCTCGGTGTTCAACTTCTTCCTGCTCTTCTACTACAGCAGCAAGCTCGCCTGGGTGGCGGTGGGCCTGGTCGCGGTGCAGATCCTCCTCACCATCGGCTTCGGCTTCGTGCGCATCGGCTACGAGCGGCGCGTGGCGGAGCTGGGCGGGCGCCTCGCGAGCGTGGTGCTGGAGTTCCTCACCGGCGTCTCCAAGCTGCGCACCACCGGCGCGGAGTCGCGTGCCTTCGGCCGCTGGGCCGAGCGCCACGCCGACCACGAGAAGCAGCTCATGAAGACGCGCGTGGTGGGCAACATCGTGGCGACCGTGAACTCGGTCTATCCGCTGATCTCCACGGCGGTGATCTTCTTCGCGGTGGCGTATTTCTCCAAGACCGAGAAGGTGTTCTCCACCGGCGAGTACCTCGCGTTCAACACCGCGTTCGGCTCGTACATGGGCGCCATGGTCGGGCTTACCGGCACGATGATGTCGCTCCTCGTGATCGTGCCGATCTGGGACCGCGCGAAGCCGATCCTGCGCTCCGAGCCCGAGTCCTCCGGCAAGGTGGCGGATCCGGGCGTCATCAGCGGCGACATCGAGGTGAGCGGCGTCACGTTCAAGTATTCGGAGGACGCGCCCACGGTGCTCTCCAACGTGTCGCTGCGCATCAATCCCGGCGAGTTCGTGGCGTTCGTGGGCCCCTCGGGCTCGGGCAAGTCGACGATGCTGCGGCTCCTGCTCGGCTTCGAGAAGCCGCTGCAGGGCTCGGTCTTCTACGACGGGCAGGACCTCGCCTCGCTCGACGTGGGCGCGATCCGGCGCCAGATCGGGGTGGTGCTGCAGAACGGCCAGCTCCTCGCCGGCGACATCTTCTCCAACATCGTCGGCTCCTCGGGCCTGGGCATCGAGGATGCGCGCGAGGCGGCCAAGGCCTGCGGGCTCGATGCCGACATCGACCGCATGCCGATGGGGATGCACACGCTGCTGCCCGACGGCGGCGGCACGCTCTCGGGCGGGCAGCGCCAGCGGCTGCTCATCGCGCGCGCGATCGTGACGCGCCCGCGCGTGCTGCTCTTCGACGAGGCGACGAGCGCCCTCGACAACCGCAACCAGGCGATCGTCACCGCGAGCCTCGAGCAGCTGAAGGCGACGCGCATCGTGATCGCGCACCGGCTCTCGACGGTGATCGGCGCCGACCGCATCTTCGTGCTGGCGGGCGGACGCCTCGTGCAGCAGGGAACGTTCCAGGAGCTGATGGCCGAAGCCGGTCCCTTCCGGGAACTCGCCTCGCGCCAGATGGTGTAGCGGGGCCGATGTTCGTCGACGTCGCGAAGCTGCCGTTCGTGCCGATGCTGCGCGAGAGCTGCAAGTCGATCCGCGCGGAGCTGGCGGCACTCGACGGCGGCACCTTCATCCCCTGGCACGAGACGCAGCTCTACGAGAGCGGCTGGGACGTCTTCGGCCTCTACGCCTTCGGGCGCCGCATCGACGAGAACTGCGCGCTCGCACCCCGCACCGCCTCGGTGGTGGAGCGCATTCCCGGCCTCGTCACCGCCGGCTTCTCGTCGCTCAAGCCCATGACGCGGATCGCGCCGCACATGGGCTACGAGTACGAGACCGCCGCCGACGGCTCGCTCACCACGCAGAAGAAGCTCAACACCACGGTGCTGCGGCTGCACCTGGGCGTCGTGGTGCCCCCGACCTATACCGACCTCGGCTGCGCGATCCGCGTCGGCGAGGAGGTCGCGGCGTGGAAGGAAGGCGAGTGCCTGTGCTTCGACGACGCGATCGAGCACGAGGCGTGGAACCGCTCGCAGGGGACGCGCGTGGTGCTGCTGGTGGATTTCCTGAAGAGCGCGCTCGCATGAGGGCGGCGCCCGCGCTCGAGGATCGTGTCGCCGATGTCGCCGTGCTCGACGCGGCCGGGTGCGAAGCGGTGCGCGGCAAGATCGAATCGCTGCGCCCGTTCTGGACGCGGCGCCATCCCTCGGCGCCGTTCTACACGCTCGGCGCCTCCAACTACTTCGACATCGCGCACAACCCGCAGCTTCCGTACTACCGCATGGCCGCCGAGCTGAACCCGCTCCTCATGGAGCACTTCGGCGAGCTGCTGCGCGGCGTGGCGCGCTCGCTCGCCGAGCACGTGCACATGCCGGTGGGCTTCACCGATCGCCTCGCGCATCCGGGCTTCCACATCTTCGAGGCGGACGCGTCGTTCCGCGACATCCGCGGCCTCACGCATCGCGAGTGGTTCGAGGCGCGCGACAACCCCGAATTCGTCGCGAGCCCGATCCACTGCGACACGCCGCATTACGTGGTCGACTGGGGCGCGCAGGCGCCGCGCGTCTCGATGAGCCGCCCGGTCTCCTTCACGCTCGCGATCGCGATGCCCGCTTCGGGCGCCGGCATGTACGTGTGGGACCTGCGCATGCCCGAGACCGCGCATCTGGACGATGCGCAGCTCCACGAGGCGCTCGGCAAGCGCCGGCGGATCCTGCGCCGCTATCGCCTCGGCGCGATGGCGGTGCACGACGGCATGAGCTACCACCAGGTGGCGCCGATGGAAGATCCGAAGCCCGGCGAGATGCGCATCACGCTGCAGGGGCACGGCGTGCCGGTGGACGGAGTGATGCGGCTTTTCTGGTGACGCCG
>JAICTR010000440.1 GCA_025936275.1 Burkholderiales bacterium | reverse complement strand
GGCGCGGCACGCCGCCTTGCCCGCTGCTCGTCGCCGCGCTGGATCGCATCTCCGCCGTGCCGCCGCTCGAAGGACGCGCGCCGGCGCACGCGTGGGCACGCCGCTTCACCGCGTGCCTGCACGCCGCGGGCTTTCCGGGCGAGCGAACGCTCGATTCGGCGGAGTTCCAGGCGCTCGCGAAGTGGCGCGAGGCGCTTGCCGAGTACGCCGCGCTGGGAGCGGTCGCGCCCGCATGGAGCGCCGGCGAGGCGCGCGCGCGGCTGCGGCGCCTTTGCACCGCGACCACCTTCCAGCCCGCCTCGGGGAGCGCGCCGGTGCAGGTCCTCGGCATCCTCGAGTCCGCGGGTCTCGCGTTCGATCACCTGTGGGTGAGCGGCCTCGACGAGGAGACGTGGCCGCTCGCCGCACGGCCGCATCCGCTGATCTCCCCGGCGTTGCAGCGCCGCGCGGGCATCCCGGGCGCGAGCGTGGAGCGCTCGCTCGAGCTCGATGCGGCGCTCACCGCATCGTGGCGGGCCGCGGCGGGCGAGGTGATCTTCAGCAGCGCGCGCGCCGACGGGGATCGCGAGCTCCTGCCGAGCCCGCTGGTGGCGGACATCGAGGCGGTCGCACCCGCCGAGCTCGCGCTCGCCCGGTTCGCGACCCGCCGCCGCGCGCTCTTCGAAGCGGGCCGTGGGGCGGGCGCGATGAGCGCGCATGCCGACACCGTGGCGCCCGCGTTGAACGCCACCGCATCGGCGGGCGGCACGCGGGTGCTGGCGGACCAGGCCGCGTGCCCGTTCCGCGCCTTCGCGCATTTCCGCCTCGGCGCGATGCGGCTCGCTTCGCCGCAGCCGGCGCTCGGCGCGGCGGAGCGCGGCCAACTGCTGCACGCGTTGATGGCGCGCCTGTGGAGCGAGCTCGGCGACCAGGCGACATTGAAGGCGGCCGCAGAGGAGCGGCTCGCGGCGCTGGTCGACGAGGCGGCGGCGCACGCGGTGGCGAAGCTGCGCGCGGAGCGGCCGGGGCGCCTCGACGGGCGCTTCGCCGAGCTCGAGCGCGAACGCCTCGCGCGCATCGCCCGCGAGTGGCTCGAGATCGAGCGCGATCGCGCGCCTTTCGAGGTGCGCATGCGCGAGGCGAGCATGACGCTTTCCGCCGGCAACCTGCAGCTGCGCGGGCGCGTGGATCGCGTCGACCGCCTGCACGACGGCGGCCTCGCGGTGATCGACTACAAGTCCGGGCCGGTGAGCGTCTCCGCGTGGCTCGGCACGCGGCCCGACGACGGCCAGCTTCCCCTCTACGCGCTCGCCGCCGCCGACGAGGAGATCCGCGCGGTCGCGTTCGCGCGCCTGAAGGTCGGGCAGCTCGGCTTCGCCGGCCTCGCGCGGGACGAGGACCTTCTGCCCGGCGTCGACACCGTGGCGAAGCACCGCGGCGCGCGCCAGCAGGCGAAGTCGTGGAACGAGCTCCTCGCGAGCTGGCGCGAGGCGCTCGACCGCCTCGGCGAGAACTACGCGAGCGGCGACGCGAGCATCGATCCCAAGCGCGGGCTCGCGACCTGCGCGCGCTGCGACCTCGCGACGCTGTGCCGCGTGCACGAGCGCTCCGCGATCCCGGCCGGCGACGATTGCGCCGACGACCCCGGCGAAGAGGACGCAGCGTGACCGAAGCGGCCCTCACCCCGGCGCTCTCCGCGGCGAAGGGCGCGTTGGCCGATGCGCCCGAGCGCGAGGCGGCGCTCGATCCCGCCCGCTCGTGCATCGTCCAGGCGCCCGCGGGATCGGGCAAGACCGGGCTCCTCATCCAGCGCTACCTGCGCCTGCTCGCGATCGTCGAGCGGCCGGAGGAGATCCTCGCCATCACCTTCACGCGCAAGGCGGCGGCGGAGATGCGCCGCCGCGTGCTCGAGGCGCTCGCGGGCGCGGCGCGCGATGCGGCGCCCGGCGAGACGCCGTCGCCCCACGCGCGGCTCACGCGCACGCTCGCCGCCGCGGCGCTGGCGCGCGACCGCGCGCGAGGCTGGCGGGTGATCGAGAATCCGGCGCGGCTTCGCATCCAGACCATCGATGCGCTGTGCGCTTCGCTCGCGCGGCAGATGCCGGTGCTCTCGGGGCTCGGCGCCGGCGCGCGCATCGTCGAGGATGCGCGCGAGCTGTATCGCGAGGCGGCGGAGCGCACGCTCGCGCGCGTCGAGGGCGGCGATGCGCTCGCGGCGGCGCTCGGGCGCTTCCTGGTGCACCTCGACGGCGATTGGGCCGCGGCGCGCGCCCTCCTCGAGACGATGCTCGCGCGCCGCGACCAATGGCTGCAGCGCGTGACGTCGATCGCGCCCGATGCCTCCGTGCGCGCGATGCTCGAGGCCGCATTCCGCGCCGAGCGCTCGCGCCTCGTGGCACGGGTGCGCGCGCTCTTTCCCGCGGTCGAGGAGCCGGAGCTCGCGACGCTCGCAGCCTATGCGGCGGGCAACGTCGCCGTGGAGAAGCCGCAAGCCCCCGTCGCGCGCCTCGCCACCCT
>JAICTR010000102.1 GCA_025936275.1 Burkholderiales bacterium | reverse complement strand
TCCCTTCCAGCTCGATTGCCCCGCATGCCATGCGCGCAGCTCGCACGGGACGTACTGCACCACCTCGCCGCCGCGGCGAATGAGGAAATGGGAAGACACGCGCAGGCCGGCGATCTCGCGGAAATACGGATGCGCGTCTGCGTCGAGCCGCCCCAGGAAGAGGTCGTCGATGTACGGACCGCCGAATTCTCCGGGCGGCAGCGAAATGTTGTGGATCACGAGCAGCGAGATCTTCTCGCCCACGGGACGCTCGTCATGATGGGCAGAGGGAAGGAAGATCGCACCGTTGCATGCGCCGGTCAGGTCGAGCCAAAGCGAAGGCGCGTGCGATTCCTCTATCCGGGAAATCGTGGTCTGTCCCCGATTAGTCGATGCCGAGCCGGTCGAGGCGGTAGCGCAGCGACCGGAACGTGATGCCGAGCAGCTTCGCCGCGGCGGTCTTGTTGAAGCGCGTGGCCTCGAGCGCCTTCATGATGGCCTCGCGCTCGACCTGGTCGAGGAACTCGTGCAGCGGCAGGCCGCGCGTGCCGAGGGAGCCGTCGGCGGAGCCCGCTTTCTCCTTGGGGCCGCCGCCCTGCGTGAGGTAGAGATCGCCCACGTTGATGGTGTTGCCGCTGCAAAGCGCCGTGGCGCGCTCGAGGATGTTCTCCAGCTCGCGCACGTTGCCCGGGAAGTCGTAGCGGCGCAGCGCGAGCATCGCCTCCTCGCCGATCGTGGGCGCGGGGTTGCCGCTCTGGCGCGCGAGGCGCTCCACAACCTCGCGCACCATGAGCGTGATGTCCTCCGGAATCTCGCGCAGGCTCGGCATCTTGAGCTCGATCACGTTCAGGCGATAGAAGAGGTCCTGGCGGAACTGGCCCGCTTCCACCTGCTGCGCGAGGCTGCGGTGCGTGGCCGAGATGATGCGCACGTCGATCGGCTCCTCCTGCGTGTCGCCGACGCGCCGCACCTTCTTCTCCTGGATCACGCGCAGCAGCTTCACCTGCATCGCGAGCGGCAGGTCGCCCACCTCGTCGAGGAACAGCGTGCCGCGCTCCGCGGCCTGCAGGTAGCCGATCTTGTCGTTGTCGGCGCCGGTGAAGGCGCCGCGGCGATAGCCGAAGAACTCGCTCTCCATCAGGTTCTCGGGGATCGCGCCGCAGTTGACCGCGACGAATGGCGCATCGGCGCGCGCCGAGCCCATGTGGATCAGGCGCGCGGCCACCTCCTTGCCGCTTCCCGATTCGCCGGTGATGTACACGGGCGCCTGCGACCGCGCGAGCTTCGCGATCATCTCGCGCGCGCGCTGGATGGGGGGCGACTCGCCGAGGAGGCGCGGTGTGCCCGGCTGCGCGGTCTCGCCGATCGAGGCGCGGCGCGCCTGCACCGGCCGCGGCAACTTCAACGCGCTCATCACGAGGGGCCGCAGCTGCTCGAGCTTGATCGGCTTCGGCAGGTAATCGAACGCGCCCGCCTTCAGCGCATCGACCGCATTCTGCGTCGAGCCGTACGCGGTGATCACCGCGACCGGCGTGTTGCCGTAGTTCTCGGAGATGTGCCTGAGCACCGCGAGGCCGTCGCCGTCGGGCAGGCGCATGTCGGTGAGGCACAGGTCGTAGGGGCGCGACTTCAATGCCGCGGTCGCCTCCTCCACGCTCGAGGCGCTGTCCGCGTCCACGCCCATGCGCGAGAGCGTGAGCACGAGGAGCTCGCGGATGTCCGCCTCGTCGTCGACCACCAGCACGGACTTGCGGTTCATCAGGCGCCTTTCATGGTGATGCGGAAATGCCCTCCGCCGGTCTGCTCGAGGTACTCGATGCGCGCGCCGTTGCCCTCGCAGAGCTCGCGCGCGATGTAGAGTCCGAGCCCGGTGCCCTGGGTCTCGGTCGTGAAGAATGGCTCGAAGAGGTGCGCCTGGCCCTCCTTGCTCACGCCGGGGCCGTCGTCGATCACGTCGAGCATCACGCGCCCCGGCGCCGGTGCCGCGCTCACGACGATGCGCACCGACCCGGGCTGCTGGCGCCCGTGGCGCCACGCGTTCCTCACGATGTTCCAGAGCACCTGGTCGAGGTGCTGCGGATCGAACCACAGGCGCTGCGGATTTCGCACCTGCACGTCGATCGCTTCCGCGGGCACCTTCTCCACCAGGCCGAATTGCTGCGCGAATTGCGGGAGGTACACCGCGGGGTCGATCGCCTCGGGATGCGCGCGATCGCGGCGGTTGAGGTACAGCACCTCCTGCACGATGCGGTCGAGGCGGAAGACGTTGCCGCGGATGATGTCGAGCAGGCGCTTGCCGCCGGAGCCCACGGCGCCGTCCTCCTCGAGGAGTTGGGCGGCATGCCCGATGGAGGAGAGCGGATTGCGGATCTCGTGCGCGATGGACGCGGTGAGGCGCCCGAGCGCCACGAGCTTGGTCTGCTGCGCCTGCTGGCGCATGCGGCCCACGTCCTCGACGAAGATCACCGCGGCCGAAGGCTCGCCGGAGCCGATGGGCACGAAGTGCACCTGCAGCTCGCCGGCGCTGCGCGTGCCGCGCAGCTGCATGAACGTCGTCTCCGAGCCGCGCCGCCAGCTCTCGAGGAGGCGCGCGATCTCCGGCGCGTACTCCGCGATGGTGCGCACGCGCCCGCCGGGCAGCGGGCCGAGGAGCTGCAGCGCGCGCGGGTTGCTCTGGCGGATGCGCCCCTCGCCATCGACCACCAGGATGCCGTCCTGCATGTCGCGGATCACCAGCTCGTTGATCTGCGAGAGGTTCGCGAGGTCGACCTTGCGCTCCTCGGCGATGCGCTCGCTGGTGCGCGCGTATTGCGCGAGGGTGGAGGCGAGGCCGGCGGTCGCGAAATACGCCGCGCACGTGATGCCGGCTTGCAGGAAATCCTGCGCCGAGGCATCGAAGCGCCACACCTGGAACGCCTGCGCGACCAGCACCGCGATCGAGGCGAACGCCGCGTGGAAGAAGACCAGCCGGCCGCGAGTGATGAGCCCCGCGGCGGCGAGCGACACCAGCAGCATGAGGCCCAGGCCGCTCCTCACGCCGCCGCTGCCGTACATGAGCAGGACCATCGCGGTGACATCCGCCATCACGCCCGCGGTCACCTGCAGCGTGAGGTTGGGCTCGCGCAAGCGCGCCGGCACGAGCAGCGCCGCCGCGACGAGCCCGTACGCGACGGTGGTCGGCACCACGATGCCCGATTGCGTGATGCCGAGGAGGAAGAAGTGGTTGAAGCGCGCGAAGGCGAGCGCGAGCAGTCCCGCGAGCAGCACGCGGTAGGCGCAGAAGATGAGGAGCGTGTTCCACGTCGCCGCGTCGGGCGCGACGATGAAGGGCATCGACCGCCCGAAGCGCGGGACGGCGCGGGCGGCGGCGGTCTGCGGCGCCGAGCTCACGGCGCGAGGCAGCGTGGATTGTCGCGGCAGACCAGGCGTCCCGCCTCGTCGCGCGCCTCGCTTCTCGGCAGGTGCACGCCGCAACGCGCGCATTGCACCATGTCCTCGCCGCGCTCGCCGCGGCGCGATGCCCCGGGCGCCTCGGGCGGGCGCGTGATGCGCATCGACGCGCGCCACAGATACCAGATCCCGATGCCGATGAGGATGAAGAAGAGGATGCGTCCCAAGGGCGATTCCGCCGTGTTGTCTCCCTCGCGAAAGTTTACCGAAAATCGGGGACCGACCCCATATTCGGGAGGGCGATGCCGCTCTCGGCGCCGGCCGCGATCGGCGCCTGTCCGCGATCTTCGGCGAGCGGCACGCGCACCTCGAAGCGCACACCGCCCTGCGCGCGATTGGCGGCGCGCACGCTGCCGCCGTGGTATTCGGCCACGAGGCGCACGATGTAGAGCCCGAGCCCGAGGTGCGCGCCGGCATCTGCCGCGGCGGTCCGACCGCCCGCATCGCGCACCGAGACCATCGAATCGAAGAGCCGCTGCACCATCGCGTCGGGGAGCGGCGGGCCGTCGTTCTCGACCGCGAGGCACGCACGATCGTCCGCCACGTCGAGCGAGACGCGCACGCCCGAGCCCTCGGGCGCGAAGTCGTGCGCGTTCTCCACCAGCTTGTCGAGGAGCTGCGCGAACGCATCGGGCACGCCCTGCACCGGCACGGGCGAGGCGGGAAGCGCGAGGTCGAACGCGCGCGCGGGATAGGCCGCACGATAGCCCTCGACGCAGCCGCGCACCACCGCCGCGAGGTCGAAGCGCTCGCGCTCCGCGCTCTCCAGCAGCCGCTCGAGGCGCGTCGCCTCCGAAAGCCGCGAGATGAGCCGCGCGAGGCGCCGCACGCCCTCGAGCGCGCGCTCGACGTACACGCGCGCGTTGCCGGCGAGCGGCTCGGCGGCGAGGTTGTCGAGCGAGGAGCGCACCACCGCGACCGGCGTGCGCAGCTCGTGCGAGAGGCGCGAGGCCATCGCCTCGAGGTAGGCGTTGTAGTCGCGAAGGCGCGCGAGCATCGCCCCGGTGGTGCGCGAGAGGTCGCCGATCTCGTCGCGGGCGCTGGTCGCGGTGATCGCGCCGCGCACGCGGCCCTGCGCGTCGATCGCGGCTTCGGCCTCGGCGTGCAGGCGCCCGATGCGCGTCGTGAGGCGGCCCGCGAAGGCGAGCAGGATCGCGAGCGCGGCAGCGACCACCGCGAGCGTCACCGCGAGGAGCTTCTCGAGCGCGTCCTGGCGCAGGATCTGGATCGCGCCGGTGGTCTCCTCCACCACCACCGCGCCCACGATGTCGTCGCCGAGGAACACCGGCTGCGCGGCGGAGAGGATCGCGACATCGCGATCGCGGGTCGCGCGCCATTGCGTCGAGCTCACGCCGATCAGCGCGCGGTCGATCTGGCTTCGCACCGGCAGCGTCTCGTCGCCCACCGGATAGCTCGGCGCCGGGACCACGAGCGCGGCGACGGGCTTCAGCCAGTTCACCAGCGTGCGCGCCGCGGCCGGATCGCGCAGGCTTCCGGAAAGCCCGCGCACGCGCGAGCGCGCGTCCACCACCCACACGCGCTCGCCCGCGCGGCCCATGATCGCGAGGAAGCGCTCGATCTCCTCGGACGGCACGTAGGCGGTGCCCAGGCTCGCGGCGGCATCGGTGTCGGCGGCGGCGAAGAGGGCGACGATGCGGCGGCGCTCTTCGCCTTCCTCGTCGAGCGGCGCGCCGCGCTCGAAGAGCGTGGGGCGGTCGGAAAGCGCGGCGGCCACGGCGCGCGCCGTGGCGCCGATCGCGCGCTCCTGCGACGCGCGCAGGAACGATTCCATGCTCGCGATGTAGTGCACCGCGAGCAGGGGAAGCGCGAGGAGTGCCAGCGCCACCAGCGCGAGGCGGAAGCGGATGCCGTGGTAGAAGCGCGTGCGCACGGCTTGCGGCTCGCTCAGAAATCGAGGTGCAGCGTGAGGGAGCCGAAGGCCTGGCCGCGGCGCTGGCCGTCGAACTCGCGCGAGTCACGGAGCAACGCGAGCACGGCGCGCAAGCCGTGCGCCTGGAATGCGATGCCGCCGGCGAGGCGCGTCACCACGCGGCGCATATGCAGGCTTTCCTCGGCGAATCCCGGCGTGAAGTCGAGCAGGTGGTTCCACGCCATCGCGCGCACGCTCGCGCCGAGGAATGGGCTCCACGATGCCTCGTCGCTGGACGCGAGCGGCGGCGTCGCGGCGAAGCGCAGCGCCGGCGACTCCATCTTCATCGCCGCACCGTCGCCCAAGTGGAGCTCGATGCCCGCGTGCGCGAACGCCACCTGGCTCCCGAGCACCGCGCCGTAGTTGGCGTTGAGCAACGGCGTCGCGGCGATGCGCTGCGTCCGGGTCCACGCGAGCTGCGCATCGAGGCGGTTGGAGCGTTGATGCGACCAGTCCTCGTGGGGCGCCGGCACGAAGCGATGCACCAGCGCCTGCGCCTGGCGGCCGAGCGCGGCGGGCCCCGTCACGCCGAGGTCGAGCTCGAGCGTTCGCCAATCGCCGTCGCTCATCTCGTGCCGCGCGAGGCTCGCGACGAGGCGCGCGGCATTCGGCCGGTCGACGGGATTCGCGCGCTTCGCTTCGGGCGTGTAGATCTCCTGCAGCAGACCCCACTCGATCGCATGATCTGCGCGCGGCTCGACATGGGCGACCCTTACGCCGCTCGTGTACCAGCGGTCGGTGCCGAAGACGACGTCGTTGTCCACCTGCAGGTACCAGCCGGGATCGGCCGCGTGCACGGCGAACGCGGCGAAGGCGGCGAGCGCCGCGAGCCCGCGCGCCGCTTGCCTCACTCCGCTTCGCGCCACCGATAGCCCATCCCGTACACCGTCTCGATGGCGGCGAACGCTTCGTCCAGCGCGAGAAACTTCTTGCGGATGCGCTTCACGTGCGAGGTGATGGTGCCGTCGTCGACGACCATCTCCGCGTCGCGCATGAGCTGGTCGCGGTCCTTCACGTGGCCCGGGTGGCGCGCGAGCGAATGCACCATCCAGAACTCGGTGACGGTGAGCGGCACGGGCTTCCCGCGCCATTGCGCCGCCATGCGCTGCGCATCGAGCGCGAGCGGCCCGCGATGCAGCACGTCGCTCGCGGCCGGCGCCTGGTCCGCGGCGTCCACGCGGCGAAAGAGCGCCGCGATGCGCGCGAGGAGGTGCGGCAGGCTCACGTCCTTGGTGAGATAGTCGTCGGCGCCTAGGCGCAATCCCGAGACGATGTCGAAATCGGAATCGCGCGCCGAGAGGAAGATGATCGGCAGCCGGCTGCTCGCGCCGCGCAGCTCGCGGCAAAGCTCGAAGCCGCCGTCGATGTCGGCGCCCAGGCCGATGTCGATGATCGCGAGCTCGGGCAGTCGCGTGGAGAGCGCGCGCGAAGCGCCCGCGCGGTCGCCGAACGCCGCCACCTCGTAGCCCGCGCGCGTCAGCGCGTCGACGTAATTCTGGCGAATGGTGGAGTCGTCCTCGACGAGCGCGATGCGGCGTGCCATCGCGGAATTATAGGGGACAGTCCGCTTTTTCCTTTAGGCGGAACCGCTTCTGTTCTGCCTAAGGGAAAAAGGGGACTGTCCCCTTTTTTGCCACAAATCATCGCCACGCCGCCCGAAGCGCGCCCGCGCGCTTGCCGCGCCTCGGCGCGCAATGGCCCCATCGCACCACGGCGAAAGGGGAACGGCGATGGGGAAGACGGGAAGCGGGGGACACGGAGCGTTCATCGTGCTTGGGGTGAGGGCGCTCCTGAGCGGCATCGCGGTGGCGCTCGCGCTGGGCTTCGCGGCGATCGTGCTCGCCGGGAACGCGCAAGCGGCCCAGACGGTGAAGCTCGGCGATGCGCGCACCGGGGCGCTGCTGCTCGGCACCGCCACGCCGGGGGAATACGTGATGGCGCCGACGGTCGAGACCGAGGTCGCGATCAGCGTGACCGGGATGGTGGCGCGCACGCGACTCACGCAGTCGTTCCACAACCCCGGCACGGAGTTCGTCGAAGGGATCTACGTCTTCCCGCTTCCCGAGAAGGCCGCCGTCGACCACCTCGAGCTTCGCATCGGCCAGCGCGTGATCGAAGGCGAGATCCGCGAGAAGGGCGAGGCGCGCCAGGTGTACGAGAAGGCGAAATCCGAGGGCCGCAAGGCCGCGCTCGTCGAGCAGCAGCGTCCGAACCTCTTCACCAACTCGGTGGCGCACATCGGCCCGAACGAGATGGTGCGCGTCACGATCGAGTACCAGCAGTCGCTCGCCTACGAGAACGGGCGCTACCGGCTGCGCTTCCCGCTCGCGGTGACGCCGCGCTACGTGCCCGCGCAGGCGCCCATCGAATCGCTGCCCGACGAGCCCAAGGCGCGCGCGGCGCAACTCACGTTTCCCGGCGCGGTGGACGGCGCGAATCCCGAGGCGCTGCTGCAGCCCGCATTCGCCCTGGCCGGCGGCAGCGCGCTCGTGAATCCCGTGGACATCGCCGTCGCGATCGATGCCGGCGTGCCGCTGGGCGAGGTCTCCAGCTCGTACCACGACATGCGCGTCGAGCAGCCCGATGCCGACCACGCGATGGTGACGCTGGTGAAAGACCAGGAGGAAGCGGACCACGACTTCGAGCTCACCTGGACGCTCGCCGCGACCGCCGCACCGCAGGCGGCGATGTTCACCGAGACGCGCGGCGGACGGGACTACGTCCTGCTCATGGTGCTGCCCCCCGAGCCGGACGCCGCGCAGAAGGCCGCGTTCTCGCGCGTGCCACGCGAGACCATCCTCATCGTCGATACCTCGGGCTCGATGCAGGGCACCTCGATCGCGCAGGCGAAGGCGGCGCTCTCCGATGCGCTCGACCGGCTCACCGAGCGCGATCGCTTCAACGTGGTGGAGTTCAATTCGGTGACG